>JAYTNQ010000264.1:0-1333 GCA_043748255.1 Bacteroidota bacterium | reverse complement strand
TTTGTAATGTATTAATTGTAAGGCTTTTAATTTTTTATTTCTTGTTTTACTTTCTCAAAAACAACTTTGTCAACTTTGACCAAAAATTCTTTTTTGAGGTCGGAAACCCAGTTTTCTTCGAGAAATTGCTGAAAGTCGTTGATGGCTTTTCCTTTGCATTCTTCGAGGGTTTTTTGTCCTTCGGGTAAAAGTTTGTTTACGCGGGTCGCAAAATAGTAGTCGCCTTTTTGAACCACATCGCTCACCCCTTCTTCAAATTTTACGTTTGTTGGGATAATTTCGTTTGTTTGTTCAAAAACGCCTTGGTTTAGCATCACATCAACTTGCTTGTCAGTGTTAAATTTGGCTTTGATCGCATCGCCTGTTTGCTTGTCTTGTAGCATTTTTTGGGCTTTTTTTGCAATATCTTGTTTGGTAGATGACACGATGGTTACATCCATTCGGTTTTTCCAAAGATAATTGTTTTTGTGCATTTTATAAAAATTGGCTAAACCCAGCGTATCGGTTTTTGATTTGTCCCAAATTTCTTTTTCCATCAAATCAAAAAGCAATAGACCGTCGCGATATTCTGACATCACATTGGCAAATTCTGGAAATTTGTTTTCCAAATTATCGTTATAATAGGTGTTTAATTCTTGATCTATAAATTTTTCATAATTGGTGTTGATGATATTGTTGATGGCCAATTTTGAATCTTTGAAAGCTTTTTGTTGCTGATCCAAAAATTTTAAAAATTGGGTACCGCTGATGTTTTTGTCGGCAATTTGAAACAAGTTTTTATCAAGTTTTTTGGTGTCTGCAGGCACTTTCCAGGTATTTGCTATATAATCTGCTGTTACGGTTTTGGCTGCTTCTGCAAAAATTTTTTCATCGCGTTTGATTGGAAATTCTTTACGCAATTTTTCGTTTACCGAGTTCGTTATCACTCGAGATCGGTCGTCTTTGCTTATTTTGTTTTCCAATTCCGTTTGCATTTCTTCAAGCGTTTTTACAGGATATTTTTCGATAAACTTAACAACGTGCCACCCAAATTGACTCAAAAAAGGTGCAGACAGGGGGTTTTCTTTAGACAAAGTATATGCAGCGTTTTCAAACTCGTCAGAACTCAATTGTCCCGAGCCAAACCTACCTAAAAGCCCGCCTTTGTTTGAGGATGATTTGTCTTCTGAAAACTGTTTGGCCAAAGCCTCAAAATTTTCGCCTTGCTGTAATTTTCTGTAAATATCCTCTATGGTACTTTTGGCTTTGTCTTGACCGGCTTTGTCTTCGGGATTCAAAATCATAATATGCTCTACACTCAAATCGCCTCTATTGGCTCTAATGTCTGTAACTT
>JAYTNQ010000263.1:0-1338 GCA_043748255.1 Bacteroidota bacterium | reverse complement strand
TGTTGATAGATTATGATGTGCATAGCAACTATGGCAATTGGATGTATCTTTCTGGTGTGGGCAATGACCCGAGAGACCGAAAATTTAATATTGAGCTTCAAGCCACTAATTATGATACAAATAACGCCTATCAAAACCTTTGGCTAAAATAAAACAAATGAAAATTTTAAGATTAATTCTTGGCGATCAATTAAATGCACAACATTCGTGGTTTGAAAAAACTGATGAAAATGTAATTTATTTAATGACCGAAATGCGTCAAGAAACGGATTATGTGAAACACCATATTCAAAAAATTGTTGCTTTTTTCTTATCTATGCGTGCTTTTTCTGATGATTTAAAGTCAAAAAACCATCAGGTTGAATATATTAAAATATTGGACGAGTATAATTTACAAAATTTAGAAAAAATTATCAATTATAGCATTGAAAAACACAAAGCCACAAAATTTGAATACCAATTGCCCGATGAATACAGGTTGGACGAGCAGCTGAACAACATCTGTAAGAAGTTGATAATCCCAACGGAATCATTTGACTCTGAACATTTTTATACCAAAAGAAACGAATTGAGTGATTTTTTTGAAGGTAAAAAGTTATTTTTGATGGAGAATTTTTACAGAATGATGCGCAAAAAGCACCACTTATTGATGGATGGCTCAAATCCTGAAGGCGGTTTATGGAATTTTGACCACGATAATCGAAAAAAATACAAAGGAGAAGTGCCTGTGCCTGAAGCAAAATCGTTTTATAAAAATGTTTCAGAAATTATAAATGAGATCAATCAAGCCGAAATACAATATTTTGGAAATATAGATGAAAACAATTTCAGTTGGCCTACAAGTAGGGCTGAATGTTTAGCGGTTTTAAACCACTTTTGCGATAATTTATTGGTGCATTTTGGCGATTATGAAGATGCGATGCACACGGACCAAAAATTTTTGTTTCATTCCAGATTGTCATTTGCGATGAACACTAAAATGCTCTCGCCAAAAGAAGTGATCGAAGCCGTAATTTCACATTATAAACATTATAATCAAGACATTACCATATCTCAAGTAGAAGGTTTTGTACGTCAAATCTTGGGTTGGAGAGAGTATATACGAGGCATTTATTGGCAGCAAATGCCCAATTATGCCAACAGGAACGCATTAGAAAACCATCACAAATTGCCACAATTTTTCTGGACAGGAAACACCAAAATGAATTGCTTGAAACATGCCATAAATCAAAGTTTGGACGACGCTTATGCGCATCATATTCAGCGACTTATGATTATTGGAAATTTTACCTTATTGACCCAAACACATCCAAACGAAGTAGATTCTTGGTATTTGGG
>JAYTNQ010000262.1:0-9845 GCA_043748255.1 Bacteroidota bacterium | reverse complement strand
AAAATTGGATTAAAATAGCCCATAATAAGCAGCGGTATTTGGGTTTTTTTTCGAATATCTTGAAGTTGATCAAAGAGCAATTTGGTAGTCATTCCGTTTTGCAATGCAGCTGTTGAACTGGCTTGTATGGTTGTTCCGTCTGCAAGTGGGTCGCTGAATGGAAGCCCAATTTCTATAAAATCGACTCCGTTTTTTTCTAATTCGAGAATTATGGTTGTGGTATCATTTAGATTGGGATAGCCTGCTGTAAAATAGATGGATAATAGTTTTTTATTTTCTTTTAATTTTTGTTGTAATCTTTTCATTTTGAATATTTTAGTTGTTGTAGATGATAGTAACCTTGGTATTTCTGATGTAGCGCGTTAGGGATTGCAGTGGAAATCCTTTTTGTGACGTAGCGTTAGCGGAGGCACAAAAAGATTGTAGCGGAAAGCCCGACCCGTAGGGTAACGCCCTAAAAATTAAAGTAATTGATATAGGTGTCGAGGTCTTTGTCGCCGCGTCCAGATAGGTTAATGACCACAATATCAGTACTTATTAATTTAATTTTATCTAAAACGGCAAAGGCATGTGCACTTTCGATTGCGGGTATTATACCCTCGGTTTGAGAGAGTTTTAGTCCCCATTTCATGGCTTCGTCGTCTGTTATCGCAAAAAATTGTGCTCTTTTTGTTTGGAACAAATTGGCGTGCATGGGGCCAATTCCGGGATAATCTAAGCCTGCCGATATGGAGTATGGCTCTGTGATTTGACCATCGGTTGATTGCATTAATAAGGTTTTACTACCGTGGATGACACCTTTTTTTCCGAGTTGGGTTGTGGCGGCACTGTGTCCAGAATTGATGCCTTTTCCGGCGGCTTCAACGGCTATTAGTTGTACATTTGGCTGGTCTAAAAAGTGATAAAATGCGCCTGCAGCATTGCTACCCCCACCCACGCAAGCGATGACAAAATTGGGGTTTGTTTGCGCCTCTGACTGCCACAATTGTGCCTTGATTTCGTGCGAAATAACTGCTTGAAAACGGGCTACCATATCAGGATATGGGTGTGGCCCAACGACGGATCCAATGATATAATGGGTGTTAACAGGATTGCTTATCCAATCTCTAATCGCCTCATTTGTAGCGTCTTTCAATGTTTTTGATCCTGATATTGCAGGGATAACTTTGGCACCTAGCATCTTCATTCGGGCTACATTTGGGGCTTGGCGTTTGATGTCAACTTCACCCATATATATGACACATTCCAATCCCATCAAGGCACAAACAGTTGCAGTTGCCACACCATGCTGACCTGCACCGGTTTCTGCAATTATTCGTGTTTTTTGAAGTTTTTTGGCTACCAAAATTTGTCCGATAGTATTGTTGATTTTGTGTGCTCCGGTGTGGCACAAATCTTCGCGTTTGAGGTAGATTTTGGCGTTGTATTCATGTGATAATCGAGTAGCAAAATAAAGTGGTGTTGGTCTTCCAACATAATTTTTGAGGAGCATTTCGTACTCGTTCAAAAAATCGGAATCGGTTGTGATTTTGAGATAATTTTGGCGCAATTCTTCTATATTTGGGTAGAGCATTTCTGGAATAAATGCCCCGCCAAAGTCGCCATAAAAACCATTTTCGTTTGCTTGAAAAGTCATAGTAATTGCTGTTTAAAAGTTTGTAGTAATGTAATATTTTTTAGACCGGGTTGTATTTCAAATTTGCTATTTAAATCGAGTGCGAAAATAGGAATTTTGAGATTTTGAATGGCTTCTATGGAGCTTAAACCTATGCCACCACTCAAAAATAATGGTTTTGATGATTTATAATTTTTTAGAATATCCCAATCAAAGCTGTGTCCATTTCCACCTGGATTTTTTCCTTTTGTGTCAAACAGAAAATAGTCGCAAACGTTTTCAAACGGGTCTAATATTTGAAAATCAAAATCAGTTGAAATGGCAAATGTTTTGATGACTTTGATGGGTAGAGATTGCAATTTTGCACAAAATTCGGGATTTTCGTTTCCATGAAGTTGCACTAATTGCAATTGATATTGTGTTATTTTTTGAAAGATTGTGATCAAATCTTGGTCAACAAAAACGCCTACTTTTTTGATTTTTTTTGGCAAATCGGGGATGATACCTTCAAAAAAACGGCTGGAATTTTTATAGAAAATAAATCCAAAAAAGTCTGGTTGCAATTGGCTTGTTTCGATAATATTATCGTGAAATTTCATACCGCAAATTTTTATTTTAAATGGAGTCATTTTTAATTCAATATGTTGATAATAAGTATTTTTGTGTGCTATATTTCATTAATAAATTGAAGTGCTGCTTGGCCTGGATTTTGTGTTTTCATAAAATTTTCGCCAATCAAAAAACCGTTATATCCATGGTTTTTTAGCTCATTGATATCGTTTTTAGTGCTGATGCCGCTTTCGGAAATTTTTAAAAAATCGTCTGGGATATAGGCAGCCAATTGTTTGCTATAATTCAAATTGACTTCAAATGTTTTTAGATTTCGGTTGTTTACGCCAATAAAATCAAGGTTTTGATTGATCGATTGTTGTAATTCGTCAAGGTTATGCACTTCAAGAAGCACTTCTAAACCCAAACTTTTTGCCAATTTGGCGAATATATTAATTTCTTTTGGTGTCAAAACTGCTGCAATAAGCAAAATTACATCTGCGCCGCTGGCCTTGGCCTCCAGAATTTGAAACTCACTTATGACAAAATCTTTTCGCAAAAGTGGAAGAGAAACTGCGGCGCGGGCTAAAAGCAAATCGTCAATTGCACCACCAAAATATTTGGTGTCTGTAAGTATCGAAATGCCACAAACTCCAGCACTTTCATATCCTTTTACTACTTCCTCAACCGAAAAAGTGTTGCTCATTTGCGGTTTTGAGGGCGAGCGCCGTTTGTGTTCCGCAACAATGCCAGATGTGCTGGTCAATAAATTTTGTTTTAGCGAATATGTTTTGGATTCAAAAAGCAATGTTTTTTCCAATTGATGCAAAGGTATTAAGGATTGCTTGAGCTCAATTTCTCGTCTTTTGTCGTATATTATGGATTCTAAAATGGTCATTTTTGAATATTTTTATAGATTATCTGCACATAGTTGTTGTAATTTTTTCAGAGAATGCAGTGCTTTTCCTGAAGATAAACTTTCTTTTGCCAATTCAAAACCTTCGATTGGGGTGATTCGATTGACCATGGCAATGGCAAGACCTGCATTGGCACAAACAACCTTGTTTTGGGCTAAAGTACCGTTGCCATCTAAAATATTTTTAAAAATCACCGCACCTTCTTCAATAGTTTGACCGCCTTTAATGTCTGATGGCAATACCTTCGAAACACCGAAATCTTCAGGATGAAGTATTGATTCTATAGTATTACTGATGGTTTTTGTGGCACCTGTCATCGAAATCTCGTCATAGCCATCTAAACTATGCAAAATTGTAAAATTGGTATTGGTGTTTTGATACAAATAGCTGTACATTCTAGCTAATTCGAGGTTAAAAACACCAACTAACTGGTTTTGAGGAAAACTTGGGTTTACCATTGGACCCAACATATTAAAAAATGTTTTGACAGCCAATTCTTTCCGAATTGGTGCAACATTTTTCATTGCCGGATGAAAAAGTGGTGCGTGAAGAATAGAAATACCAGCTTTTTCGATACATTTTTTTTGAAAATCTTCTGAATTACTAAACTTTATTCCCATATTTTCAAGTACATTGCTGGATCCAGAAATTGAAGAAAGTCCATAATTGCCATGTTTGGCAACCTTTATTCCGGCACCTGCTGTAACAAAAGATGCCAATGTCGAAATATTAAAAGTATCTTTGCCATCGCCCCCTGTACCGCACAAATCGATGGTGTTGTAGTCAGAAAAATCAATAGGAATGCACAATTCTAATAACGCTTCCCGAAAGCCCGAGAGCTCGTCGAGACTAATATTTCGCATCATATATACCGTCAGAAAACTACCAATTTGACTGTGATTGTAATCGCCTTTTGAAATTTCAATCAGCACCTTTTTAGCTTCACATTTATCTAGTATTTCATGATTTATCAATCTGCTTAAAATATGTTTCATTTGTAAGATTTTAATTTATATATTGTTATGATTTAATTTTGAATCCAATTTTTCAATATTTGTTTGCCACAAGGCGTTAACACACTTTCTGGATGAAATTGTACTCCTCGAACATCAAATTTTTTGTGACGAAGCGACATGATTTGTCCGTTTTGATCTACAGAAGTAATTTCTAAATCTGCTGGAAAACCTTCGCTATCAACAACCCAAGAGTGGTATCTTCCTACTTCAATTTGTTTTTCTAAACCTTCAAAAAGTGGTTCGTTGTCAACCAAAATTGTTATTTTTGAAGCTACACCATGAAAAACTTTTTCAAGGTTTGTAAGGCTTGCGCCAAAAACTTCACCGATTGCTTGTTGACCCAAACATACTCCAAAAATACTTTTGGTGGCGCCATATTTTTGAATAACGGCTTTCAACAAACCCGCTTCATCTGGAATTCCCGGCCCGGGAGATAACAGTATTTTATCAAATTTTTCGACTTCGTCTAAATCAAATTCATCATTTCGAAAAACAGTAACTTTGCAATCAAAATCTTCCAAATAATGGACTAAATTGTAGGTAAAACTGTCATAATTATCGATAACTAATATATTCATTTTTAATGCTTTAAGTTTAAAATTAATTGTAAATTATTAAATTTTTTCTGCCAAATCTAACGCTTTATTCAGCGCCGATAATTTGTTAAAAACTTCTTGCAATTCAGTTTCTTCGTCTGATGCGGCTACAATTCCGGCACCAGCCTGATAATGCAATTGATGATTTTTGCTCAAAAAAGTGCGAATCATAATGGCGTGGTTAAAATTACCTTTAAAATCCATAAAACCAATAGCTCCACCATAAAAACTTCGATTGGTGTTTTCGTATTTTTCAATCAACTGCAGTGCTTTGTGCTTTGGTGCACCCGATAATGTGCCAGCCGGAAACGTGGACGCAACTACTTGCAAACCGCTATTCTGAGGTTTTAAATATCCAGAAACCTTTGATACCAAATGAATTACATGCGAAAAAAACTGAACTTGTCTAAAACTTTCTACTGCAACCTGATTGCAATTTCTACTCAAATCATTGCGGGCAAGATCTACCAACATGATGTGCTCGGCATTTTCTTTTTCGTCTTGGGATAATTTTTTTGACAAAAGTGCATCATTTTCGTCATTTCCGCTTCGTTTGAAAGTGCCTGCTATAGGATGAATTTCGGCTTTTTGATTATTGATGACCAATTGTGCCTCGGGCGATGAACCCATTATTTTGAAATCACCATAATCAAAATAAAACAAATATGGAGACGGATTGATGCTTCGCAATGCTCGATAAACATTAAATTCGTCGCCCTTGAAACCCTGCGAAAATCGTCTCGAAAGTACCATTTGAAAAACATCGCCACGAAAACAGTGTTTTTTTGCCAAATCTACTTGATTCTTGAAGGCAACATCTGTCAAATTCGAGCTGTTTGTCCCTTTTTTGGAAAACGAAAACGAAGCAAAATGTTGAGATTGCAAGAGCTGTTCTATTTGAAAAATATTGTTTGTGTTGGCGGTCGAATGACAAAAAATATATGCCTCGTTTTTAAAATGATTGATCGCAATCACGTTTTGATAAATGGCATAATAAATATCTGGAATCTTCAAATCAGTAACTTTTTTTTGAATATTAATATCTTCAAAATACCGAACCGCATCATAAGAAATATAGCCAAACAAACCATTATTGATAAATTTAAAATCATTTTTTGCTGTATCAAAATGATTTACAAACTGTTGCATTTCCAACATCACATTCGTGTCTTTAAGAATTGGTTTTTGAACCGTTTCTCCATCAGGAAATGAAGTAAGTATCGTTTCATTTTCGACTTTTATAAACGCAATTGGATTGCAACAAATATATGAAAAACTGTTGTCACTGCTATGATAATCGCTGCTTTCTAAAAGCAAACTATTTGGAAACTTGTCCCTAATTTTCAGATAAACACTTACCGGAGTGATGGTATCTGCCAAAATTTGCTTATAATATGTGTTAAAAAAATACGGTTTCATATTCATGTTTTTTAGATAAAAAAAAAAGACTTGTCGTGAATGACAAGCCCTTTTTTATAGATTATATATACAGGTAGCTATTTCACGACGTTTGACGTAAATTGTTCCACCACCAAGAATTGTTTAAAAATGTTTTCATAAATAATTAAAAAACAAATGTAATGATTTTTTGAAACAAAATAGCTTTTAAGTAATTTTTTTATAAAAAAAAATTAAGTACACGACAAAAATTTAAACATATTGATTACCAGTGTGTTAAAACCTGAAATCAAAAATCTTGATAAGTAATCCAATCCATATTTAAAAACACTTATTGCTTATCGTTTGAGTTTTTTGATTACAATTTCTATTATTTTTCGACCAATATGATCCCGAATTTTAAAACACCAAGCAAATGTTATTATATTCAATAAAATAGTTTTTTTAATCTTTTCAAATTGGTAACCTCAAAAACAGAGGCTAATCTATCCTAATTAATTGTCTTTACTTTGCATAAAGCAACGATAAATAAGCATATATTTGAGCTTGGCAAGATTTATTTCGCCTTTCAAATGCGCTTGCAAAACCGAAATTAACCTTGTATATTCGCATTCAATAATGGTATTCATCATAAGAAAAATTATGTGGTAATAATCTTTAATGTACTGAATATCAGTTTAATATACTAATGTTTTAACACTTATGTTTGATAAAATTTAATCATTTTTTATTTTTTGTCGTGTACAAAAGTCCATGAGATAAACTCCGGTTGAACGGAATCGGCAATTTTATCACGCTATGGGGTTATCGTAAAGTTTTGTTGCCATTTTACAGCCGTTATTGTACCTCTTTTTATGGTGTCATGTTTGGTATATTTGATTATATTTGTATAGTTAAAATTTTCGGTATCATAGCTACCGTAGGTTTAGTTGAACAGCCGTTTCGAAAGAATTTTTATCTTTAACACAAAATAATTCGTTCCGAAGTTTGCAACTGTCAAGAAGCGGTGGAACATTAACTGCCATTTTGCAAAAAAATTAATACCAAATATAGAATTGATAATGATTGAAATTACAGAAGAAACAATTAAAAAAATGATATTAGAAAATGAATTTGAATTTATTTCAACTCACAACAAATTGTCATTATGTGTAATTAATAGGATTTATAGGAAAATGAAAAATGGTATAAAATTTGAACTTATCAAAGTAAATGGAAATTTTATTATAGATGGACATCATAGATATATTAGTTCTAAATTAGCAAAAATCGAAATAGGAAACATGAATTATCCAAAATCATCAGCAACTATAGAATATTCTTGGAATGCAGTGAAATTTGTAAATGAAGAATGGGATACAATCGATAAAATACAATACCTAAATGAGTTAGATGCTGAATATAATAATATTCCATTAGAAAAAATGATTGAAATAACAAAATAATTTTTATATTTGTATCATGTTAATATTATTAGACATAGATGGAGTAATGGTTCCTGCTAAATCTTGGAAAAGACCTGAATTTTTAAATGATGGCTTTTTTGCTTTTAGTAGCGATGCTACAAGTGCACTTCAGAAAATTATTTCTGAAACAAGTGCTGATATTTTATTGACTACATCTCATAAATCAAAATATACCATCCAAGAATGGAAAAATATATTTAATTTACGAGGAATTAATGTAAAAAACATCTATAGTTTGCCTGAAAATGTCAATTTTTTAAGTAGGAAAGATGAAATAATGAAATGGGTAAACGTAAGTTTAGATATAACAGATTTTATTATAATTGATGACGATAAGTCTTTAAATTCATTACCGAGCTTTGTTAAGAATAAACTTGTACAAACAAGTGCTTCAATTGGATTAACTTATAAAATAGCAATTGAAACTTTGCAATTATTAGCAAAAGAAACAATCACATTTGCATAATTTTCGCAAATGTGTTTGTTTCTAATATAATCCTGAAAATCGAAAATACATACAACAGTTAACACCCATCCTTTTGTTGACCTTGAAAAGCCAACAATGAATTGCAATCATCAAATACCAAAAAAATATAGCCCAAGATAAACTCCGGTTGAACGGAACCGAGCTTTGCAAAATTGGGGTTTTTGGTTTGACATTACTCATTGTTTTGAATTTTTGTAGTCAGTGAATTACAGAAAGTTCCGGCCAACCAAATCTCCAATTTCTTCAAGCCACAAGCCGTTAATCGTTGCGTTTCCGAAAAACAGCAAAAAACATAAATTTGAAAAATAAAATTACAATTGTTACCAAATTGGTAAATGTTTTATACATTTGTAAAAAAAGATTTGAGAGTAATTGCGAAAAAAATATTGAGAGATTTTTGGGAAAAACACGAAGATTGCGAACAACAATTAAAAGCGTGGTTTCGTGAAGCACAAAAAGCCCAATGGGAAAATCCAAACCAAATAAAAGATGAATATCCTAGTGCAAGTATTCTTAACGATAATCGAGTAGTTTTTAACATAAAAGGAAATAATTACAGATTGAATGTGAAAATAAGTTACGAATACGAAATGGTTTGGATTCGATTTATTGGAACGCACGCAGAATATGATAAGATTAACGCAAACACAATTTAGACTATGAACATAAATCTTATAAAAACAGAAAGCGATTATAATCAAGCATTGGAAAGACTTGAAATAATTTTTGACGCAAAAAGAGGAACTGAACCAGGCGACGAATTGGAACTTTTAGGAATGTTAATCGACCAATATGAAAGCGATAACTTTCCAATTGGTTTGCCTGATCCAATCGAGGCAATAAAATTCAGAATGGAACAAATGGGTTATACTCAAAATGACTTGGCAAAGATTGTTGGATTTAAAAGCCGAGCAAGTGAAATTTTGAACCGAAAAAGAAAATTATCATTAGAAATGATTCGTCAATTACATAACGGATTAAATATTCCGACTGACGTTCTGATTCAAACATATTAGTAAAAAACAAACACAACAGTTAACAGCCAGCCATTCCTCGGGCTTGAAAAGCCAACAATGAATTGAAATCATCGAATACAAACAAAAAATATAGTCCATAAGGTAAACTCCGGTTGAAAGGAACCGCCAATTTTGTCACGCTCTGGTGTTATTGTAAAGTTTTGTGGGTATTTCACAGCCGTTATTGTACCTCTTTTTTTTTTGATGCGATTTTCAAGTTTTTTAGTGTTTTGCATCACTTTTGGGCATAAGTGCCCTTACCCACAATCTAATTTTTGCAGGAGCTTGCTTTTTAATTTACGCTGGCCATAAACCGTTTTTGAATTGTTTTTATGTTGAAATTCAAATATTTACATTTTTTAAAAAGGAGTTAAAGTATCAACTTTTATTTTTGTATTTTTGCAAAGTTGAAGTACAAAATCATGACAAAAAAATTAATTTCGTTTGATTGGGCAATAAAAAGACTTTTGAGAAACAAAGCCAACTTTGTGGTGCTCGAAGGTTTTTTGAGCGAATTGTTGTTCGACAACATCAAAATTGAGCAAATTCTTGAAAGTGAAGGCAATCAAGAAACCCAAGACGTCAAGTTTAATCGTGTAGATATTTTGACTCATAATTCAAAAAATGAATTGATTATTATTGAAATTCAAAGCACTTATGAGATAGATTATTTTCAGCGTATGGCTTATGGTACTTCAAAAGCGATATCAGAAAACCATAAATTAGGTGATAAATATTTGAATATCAAAAAAGTAATTTCGATAAACATTGTTTATTTTGACCTT
>JAYTNQ010000261.1:0-1347 GCA_043748255.1 Bacteroidota bacterium | reverse complement strand
TTCGTTTGAAATTTCAGACATACAGGATTGTAATTATTATATAGTTACAGTTCCAACGCCTGTTGACAAAAATAACCGTCCAGATTTGTCACCACTTTTTAAATCGAGTGAAACCATTGGAAAAGTGCTCAAAAAGGGTGATATTGTGATTTATGAATCAACCGTATATCCAGGCGTTACAGAAGATGAATGCGTGCCGGTTTTAGAAAAAACTTCGGGGCTAAAATTCAATATTGATTTTTTTGCGGGCTATTCGCCAGAGCGCATCAATCCAGGAGACAAATTACACACTGTCGAAAAAATATTAAAAGTAACCTCTGGTTCAACACCAGAAATTGGTCAAAAAGTGAATCAACTTTATCAATCTGTCATTACTGCGGGCACGTATTTGGCATCTTCAATTAAGGTGGCTGAAGCCGCAAAAGTTATTGAAAATTCGCAACGTGATATTAATATTGCTTTTGTAAATGAACTTTCAAAAATATTCAACCTTTTGGGAATTGACACACATGATGTTTTGGCTGCAGCAAGTACAAAATGGAATTTTTTGCCATTTAAACCAGGTTTGGTCGGCGGGCATTGTATAGGGGTTGACCCTTATTATTTGGCACAAAAGGCACAGGAAATGGGTTACCATCCTGAGATCATTTTGGCAGGCAGACGACTCAACGATAGTATGGGCAACTATATCGCTTCGCAAATCATAAAGCTGATGATCAAAAAAGGAATAGAAATAAAGAATGCTTCCATTTTAATGTTAGGAATTACTTTTAAAGAAAATTGTCCAGACGTTCGAAACACTAAAATTGTAGATGTTATAAAATCATTATCTGATTATGGGATTGAAATTACAATTTTTGACCCTCTTGCAAATCCAATCGAAGTAAAACATGAATATGCACTTCAAACCACAACACAAATTCCAAATCAAAAATTTGATGCTGTGATTTTAGGTGTTGCCCATCAAGAGTTTTTGACTTTAGATTACAAAAAAATTCTTAAAGATAATTCCGTTTTGTATGATGTGAAAGGAGTTTTGTCAGAAAATGTTGACGGAAAATTATAATGAATATGAAAATTACAAATATTTGTTGCATTGGTGCAGGATATGTAGGTGGGCCAACTATGGCTATAATCGCACAGAAATGCCCGCATATCAAAGTTACAGTAGTAGATTTAAACGCAGAGCGCATCGCCGCATGGAATGATATTGACCTTACCAAACTCCCGATTTATGAACCAGGTTTGAGCGATTTGGTAGGCGAGGCGAGAGGGCGGAATTTGTTTTTTTCGACAGACGTAGAAAACGCAATCGACCAAGCCCAAATGATATTCATATCCGTCAAC
>JAYTNQ010000260.1:0-3750 GCA_043748255.1 Bacteroidota bacterium | reverse complement strand
ATTGGCAGAGCGACCAACGGAAGCTCCTGCCAATTTGTAGAAAAAAAGGTTTTTGAGAAAAAGATTGTAACGAAAAGCAGGAAATAGCTCCAAAAAATAATACTTTTACGGTCAACTATTTTTTTGAATATGGAAACAGTTTTTGAGAGTAACCCATTGATTGATAGGCTTCCAGAGCATTTGAAGCAGTTTATCAAGCCACAAAATTATGACGACTATACCGCTATAAATCAAGCGGTATGGCGGTTTGTGATGCGCAAAAACGTGCATTATCTTGCACAGGTTGCCCACCAATCTTATCTTGAGGGCTTGACAAAAACGGGTCTCGAGGTTGATACAATCCCCAATATGTATGGGATGAATCGCATCTTGAAAGAAATTGGTTGGGCGGCTGTTGCCGTTGATGGGTTTATTCCGCCAAATGCTTTTATGGAATTTCAGGCCTATAATGTGCTTGTGATTGCGTCTGATATTCGGCAGCTTGAGCATCTTGAATATACCCCGGCACCAGACATTATTCATGAGGGGGCTGGTCATGCACCCATAATTGCCAATCCAGAATATGCTGAATACCTGCGGCGTTTTGGCGAGATTGGTTGCAAAGCCATTTCATCACATCGCGATTATGATTTGTATGAGGCGGTGCGCTCGCTATCTATTATAAAAGAGGCCGAGGGCAGCACCCTGGCCCAAATTGCAGCGGCAGAAAAGGCGGTCGAAGATTTGCAAAATGATATGGGCGATCCAAGCGAGATGGCACAAATTAGAAACTTGCATTGGTGGACGGTAGAGTATGGCTTGATTGGCAGTCTGGAAAACCCCAAAATATATGGGGCCGGTTTGCTCTCGTCTATCGGCGAAAGTAGCTGGTGTATGACCGATGCTGTGACAAAAATACCCTATTCTAAAGAGGCCGTTTTTCAATCTTTTGATATTACAAAACCACAGCCACAGCTTTTTGTGACGCCAGATTTTGCGTTTTTGAGTCAAGTTTTGGAAGAGTTTGCCAACAGCATGGCACTTCGCACCGGTGGTCTTGCGGGGATTAACAAACTGATTGCTTCTAAAGCGTTGGGAACAATTGAGTTAAGCACAGGAATTCAGATTTCGGGTGTTTTTGATCAAGTGATTGCCCATGAAGGCAAACCTGTATATATCAAAACGACAGGCAAAACCGCACTTTCATACCGCGAAAAAGAATTGGTAGGGCACGGCACGCTGCGGCACGAATCTGGTTTTGGCAGCCCAATTGGCAAACTAAAAGGAATCAATCTTGCTATCGAGGATATGAGCCCACGCGATTTGAGGGCTTATGATATTTATGAAGCCGAAAAAGTGACACTCGAATTTGAAGGTAACATCACCGTATCTGGCAAAATTGTGACAGGATCACGCAATTTGCAAGGCGAAATCATTCTGATTAGTTTTGAAAACTGTACGGTTTTGCACCACGACACCGTACTTTTTGCGCCAGAGTGGGGTGTTTTTGATATGGCTGTAGGCAAAAAAATAGTTTCGGCTTTCTCTGGCCCGGCAGATGTGAATAGCTTTGATCTCATTAGCCATAAGGTTTCGTCGAGAACAATTAAAGTAGTTCAAACCCCAAAAAGACAAGAATTGGAAATAATGTATGCCAAAATTAGGGCATTTCGGGAAGGAAATTCATTTTTGCTCGATTTTGAATTAATTATCAAATCGCTTAGTACAAAACATCCCGAAGACTGGTTACTTTTGGTAGAAATTGCAGAGATTTTGAAAGAAAATAATAGTGATTTATATCAAAAAGTAATAAGAAAACTAGAAGATTTGAAAATAAATCGCCCCGAAATTGCTCATTTGATAACAGGAGGATTGGGGTTGATCGTTGGTTAATTTTGAAGTGACGTTAAAAAAAAACTTAATAATGAGAGTCATCATTGGGATTTTTAAAATGTTAAGTCAATTACATTTTGTAAGTTAAACCCACTGTTAAATAGCTAATCTTATAACCTGCTTCTCTATAGACCGCCATGTTGTCTGAAAATAATAATGAGCGCCAACTACTTTGCAATGCGAAAGAGCTCCTACGGAAGGTGATAAACCCATCGATTTGGAGGTAAGATGATATACAGACAAAAAAAATTATTTCGAGTGTATATTTTAGAAATGGTTTGAAGCAATTTTGAAAAGATTTGTAGGAAATATCAAATTAAGAATTAAATTTGTAAAAGCTCTAAAACATGAATATCGGTTTGCATGAAACTACAAACGCTGTGCGCACAAAATTTGACGATTGGGTATCAAAATCAAAAAGGATGCAAGATTATTGCCCAAAATATAAATCTTGAGCTACATTCTGGAAAACTGATTGCGGTTGTAGGTTCCAACGGGATTGGAAAAACTACTTTGCTCAAAACATTATCCGGTATTCAGAAACCTATTTTTGGAAATCTTTTTCTGGATTCAATTGCAATTCAAAAGTATGATTTGGGAATTCTTTCAAAGCATATTAGTTTGGTTTTGACAGACAAACTTTTGGTCAACAACTTGACGGTATTTGATGTTGTTGCGCTTGGCAGACAACCCTATACAAACTGGATAGGAAAATTATTGGCTGTTGATTTACAGCATATTCAAAATGCTCTTGAGAGCACAAATTTGATTGCTATTTTGGACAAACGTTGTGAGGAACTTAGCGACGGACAACTTCAAAAAGTGATGATTGCAAGGGCAATAGCGCAAAATACTACAACTATTATCTTGGACGAGCCAACGACTCATCTGGATTTGGTAAATAGCATTTCGGTTTTGAAATTACTACAAAATGTGGCTCATAAGCATCACAAATGCGTACTATTTTCGACCCACGACATTCAAAAAGCAATTCTAATTTGTGACGAAATTATTGTCATTACCAAGGATAATGTTACTCAAGATAGCCCAAAAAATCTTATTGAAAGAGGTGTTTTTGATCAATTGTTTGAGGACGAAAATATTGTTTTTGATGTGAAAACAAATGATTTTTTGATTCGATAGTTGTATGTCAAAAAAAGGAGTTAATTTTACAAAAAAAATGAAATTAGTAATGGTTTATAAAATGCTATTTATCGGTCTTTTTGTGTCTCAAATGAATGCACAACTACTTCCAATTGTTTATTCAGATGGAGATCAAAAATTGGAAGGTTTGTTGATTAAGCCAAAAAAAGCAAATACCAAAAAAGCTGGGGTTTTGCTACTTCCGGCGTGGATGGGAATTGAAAATAATGCCCGCGAAAACGCCACCAATTTGGCGAAACTGGGATATACCACTTTTGTAGCCGATATTTATGGCGTTGACAAGCGACCTAGTAATACTGACGAGGCCGGAAAATTGGCTGGGTATTTTAAGACCCATTATCTTGAATATCAAAATAGAATTCAACTTGCTTTAAATCAATTAATTAAAGCTGGCGCAAATCCAAAAGAGATTGCTATTATTGGATACTGTTTTGGTGGGACTGGCGCTATTGAGGCTGCGAGAGCCAATTTTGCAGTAAAAGGAATTGTATCTTTTCACGGTGGTTTGGCTCGGGCTACCGATCGCAAAATCGAAACAATGCTACCAAAGGTATTGGTGCTACATGGTGCCGACGATTTTTTTGTGACTGAGTCTGACATCAAAGATTTTCAAAACGAAATGCGAACCGCCAAAGCCGATTGGCAGATGGTTTATTATGCCAATGCCGTTCATGCTTTTACGCACAAAGACGCAGGAAATGACAATAGCAAAGG
>JAYTNQ010000259.1:0-1348 GCA_043748255.1 Bacteroidota bacterium | reverse complement strand
CAGTTTGTTTTCATACACCAAAAGCTCTTGTTCATTTTTGACACCCGCCAGCTCGTTATACAAATGCAAGCGTTCAGAAATATTGTTGATATATTCGTCTGAAAACAAAAGTTCAAAATCTGTATCTATTTGAAGATCCTTTACATACTCTTTCGGCGGTTTGTCATCATCGTCATACAAATCTTTGAACTCATTTTCTTTGAGCTCATCGATAGCTTCATTGAGAATTTTTTGATAGGTTTCAAAACCAATTTCGTTAATAAATCCGCTTTGTTCACCACCCAACAAATCACCTGCACCTCGAATTTCGAGATCTTTCATCGCAATATTAAAACCCGATCCTAATTCTGAAAATTGTTCTAACGCCTGAATGCGTTTTCGGGCGTCGTCTGTCATAGCGTGATAAGGCGGACATATAAAATAGCAAAATGCTTTTTTGTTGCTTCGCCCAACCCTGCCGCGCATTTGATGCAAATCTGAAAGCCCAAAATTATTGGCATTATTAATAAAAATCGTGTTCGCATTGGGCACATCTAACCCGCTTTCTATAATGGTGGTGGCCACCAAAACATCAAATTCGCCATTCATAAAGGCAAGCATAAGCTCTTCGAGTTTTTTTCCTTCCATCTGTCCGTGACCAATACCGATTCGGGCTAATGGCACCAATCGCTGTATCATTCCGGCTACTTCTTTGATGTTTTCTATCCTATTATTTATAAAAAAAACTTGACCATTGCGCTGAATTTCATAAGCAACTGCATCTCTAATTAGGGTTTCACTAAAGCCTACTACATTGGTTTCGATTGGGTATCTATTGGGTGGCGCAGTTGCAATCACAGACAAATCTCGTGCTGCCATCAGCGAAAACTGCAGGGTTCTAGGTATCGGTGTTGCCGTCAAGGTGAGCGTATCAACATTGGCAGCAATAGTCTTTAGTTTGTCTTTTACATTAACGCCAAATTTTTGCTCTTCGTCAATAATCAATAGCCCCAAATCTTTGAAAACTACATTTTTGTTGACCAATTGGTGTGTGCCAATAATAATGTCAAGTTTGCCATTTGCCAAGTCTGCCAGGGTTTGATTTTTTTCTTTTGCCGTTCGAAAACGGTTCAAATAACCAATAGAAACCGGCATATCTTTCATCCTATCGGTAAAAGTTCGATAATGTTGATAAGCCAAGATTGTGGTGGGCACCAAAATTGCTACTTGTTTGCTATTATCAACAGCCTTAAATGCTGCTCTTATGGCCACTTCGGTTTTGCCAAAGCCCACATCGCCACAAACCAGTCTGTCCATCGGGCGATCGCTTTCCATATCTGCTTTTACTTCTTGAGTAGATTTGGTCTGG
>JAYTNQ010000258.1:0-1351 GCA_043748255.1 Bacteroidota bacterium | reverse complement strand
AAACTGCCTGTTTATGGCACGTTTTTGAATGGCGAAAATATTTATAAATCTGTTTTGCCTTCTGATGCGATTGTTGTTTTTGGAAACGAGGCGAATGGCATTTGTATGGATATTGAAGCTGTTATCAAAAATCGGCTTTCTGTTCCTCGATTTGGCGATTTGCAGGCGACCGAGAGTTTGAATGTGGCTACTGCTACTGCAATTGTTTTGAGCGAATTTAGAAGGTCTTTTTTATAGTTTTGTTAATTTGATTGGGCGTTGATTTTTTGATTATCTTTGAGTATAGATTTAAAATTTATTATTTGAATCCGCCATGCTAAAACCTTAATTAAAAATTAATCATTATGAAAAAATTTCTATTTCTTATTTGTTTTTTAGGCATTCCTTTTATGTCTAAAGCACTTTCTATTCAAAATGTAAGTGTGGCTAATATTGATGAAAACAATCTTGGTATAAAGGTAGTTAGCTATAATACTCAATCATTTTTTTATGAAAATTTTAATTATAGCATTGACAATCAAACTATTACTTTAAACATCTGTTATTTATATACACCATTTGATGCAATTCATACAGAAACCAATCAGTTTCAAATTCCAGTAAACACTTCATTGGTTTTGAATTATGATTTGGATGTTAATATCTTTTTTAAAAATCAAATATCATTTATTTGTGATTATGCGCAAATAGAGAATACCGCAAATTTTATGTTTTCTACACCATTTTCTGGCGAAGTTGTATTGTCTGTATTGTCTGAAAAATTTCAACAGAATTTGATTTTGTATCCAAATCCTTCTAATGGTATTTTAGATTTTGATACGTCTTTGATAAATGCAAACGTTTTGATTATCGACAATTTGGGCAGAATTGTAAAGTCTTTTTCGTCAAAATCTATAAACCATTTGGAATTATTTGACTTAAAAAATGGGGTTTATTTTTTGAAAGTGACATCAGATCAAGGAACTGTTGTTAACAAAATAATTTTAAAAAAATGAAGTCAATTTACCCAAACGGTTTTTGATTGTTCTGTCATTGCGAGGCAAACAAAAGAAATCACGTAAATGTTTTAAGAGATTGCCTCGTTCCTCGCAATGACATTCGGGATCCAGGAAACTTGGGTACAATTGTGCGTCTTTGCGATTGGTTTGGGATACAAAAAATGGTTTGTTCGATGCAGACGGTTGATGTTTTTAATCCAAAAGTGGTTCAGGCCACAATGGGTTCGATTGGTCGTGTTGAGGTGGTTTATACGGATTTGGCCTTGTTTTTGAAGTCTTCAAAACTGCCTGTTTATGGCACGTTTTTGAATGGCGAAAATATTTATAAATCTGTTTTGCCTTCTGATGCGATT
>JAYTNQ010000257.1:0-1352 GCA_043748255.1 Bacteroidota bacterium | reverse complement strand
AACGACTGCTGCTTGTTGTTTTGGAATTACACTTTTCGGATTAGGTTTAGGTTTTGTTTTTTTACAAGTACAAGCAAACACATAATATCTGCTTTTTCTACGTTTCTCAGTACAACACAGCTAGTCTGCCAATAAACTGAGAAATGACAGCACTTCTTATTTTTTAAGCAGAACTTTAATGTTCTAAACGAGGTTAACCGTGGTTCAAGTAATAAGTTCTCTAAATATAGTTTTATTGGTTAATAGTCTTGTGGCAATGTTTTTTATTCTAAATCAGAATGAAAGTAGCAAAGAATTAACTGCAAATAGTAATTCAAGTTCTGTTTCAAACCCTTTAGAAAACTTTACTTGGGGATGTTTGTTTATTCAATTAGTCCTTTTATTAATTAAAACAAAGACGACTGACTTTTAATAAATAGTCAGTGGTCTTTTTTCTTCCTTTAACCTTAAAACCTTCAAAATGAACTCGAATATTAAAATTTTTTTACTTTGTCCAGTTCCAGAAGATCAAAAACCCATAAATGCTTATATAGGCTTAAAAGAAAATCAATTAACAAATTGGACAACACTTTCGAAAAAAAATTATGAGAAAAAGCTAATTTCTCTTTTTTTCTTCTTTTTCTTTTTAGTTGCTTTTTTTCGGTTTTCAAGTTTTCCAGATAGTCGATATCTTTTTCAATGGCTATTAATTAATGTTTTCGTTAGCCTAAATCTTCTTTTTTTTCTTGTTTTATTAGTCTTTTCTCGTTGGAAACAAATTGAAAAAGATTTTAATGAGCCTCGCTTATTTTATGAAGAAGCTTCTTGGTATGATGGACAAATTTGGGAAAAACCTTTTTCTATCTTAAAAAACGATAAACTTATCAGTACTCAAAAAATTAAACCTATACTTCAACGAATCTCTCGAACAATGTTTACTCTTTTATCCTGGAATCTTGCATTATTCCTTCTTTTTGAGATAGATTAAATTTGCAAATGAAAAACAATTACGTATAATAATTAAAAGATGACGGGGTAGAGCAGCTCGGTAGCTCGTCGGGCTCATAACCCGAAGGTCGATGGTTCGAATCCATCCTCCGTTACCCGGAAAGTTCAAAATTTTTAAGAGGAAAAAGGTGAATGCTTTTTTCCTCTTGAGATATTTACTAAAAATGTGAAGGAATTATTTAAAGTTCATTCCTTGAAGCAGTTTTACTAAAAAGAAGAAGAATGATTAAAAATTTACTTTTGACTCCATTTTGGGGTCTTTTACTTTTTATTGACCAAAATTAATTAACTATGAGTATAGCTGAAGATTCAAACGCAATTTATTTTCCAGAATTTGGAGGAAGCACAGGAGGTTGGTTACAAGC
>JAYTNQ010000256.1:0-3764 GCA_043748255.1 Bacteroidota bacterium | reverse complement strand
ACAATAAGTTTTGCAAATCCTTAGACGAAGTTAGCCAATTTATTACTGAATCAATAACCGATTTGACAGAGCCAGCAGTAAAAAAAACTTGCAGTTTTGAGTGCATCTTTTTGCATTCAATTTGGACTACTTAATTATTATAATTGGTATTATGCCCAAAAGTGATGTAAAACATTACAAAAATTAGCAAAATTTATTGCATATCAAACCCTACAACTATTATGATGTGTTTTGATAGTTGAGATTTGCATCAAAACATTATATAAAAAATGTGGTTATATAATAGATTAAAGCGGCGATTATTGCAGATACCGGAATGGTGAGTATCCATGCCCAAAGTAGGTTTATAGTGACACCCCATCGAACGGCGCTTAGTCTTTTTGTAGCGCCCACGCCAATAATCGAGCCAGTAATGGTGTGTGTTGTTGAAACAGGTATTCCCATATTTGATACCGTAAATAGGGTAAGTGCGCCAGCAGTTTCGGCACATACCCCTTCAAGTGGAGTTACTTTTGTGATTTTGGTTCCCATTGTTTTGACAATTTTCCAGCCTCCCATGAGGGTTCCTAATCCGATTGCAAAATAGCAACCAAATGCAATCCACCATGGCATAGAGTCTGCGTGCACTTTGGTTTTAAGTTTGTATCCTTTTTTGAGGCTTCCTTCAGCATCTGTATATGGTGCAAATTGCGCTGCAGCTTTGTAGGTTTTGCTTACTTTTTTGTCTTCAAATATGAGTTCATTTGTAGTGGCATCTATTGTGTTTTTTCCTTTGGTATATACAAATATTTTGTCTCCATTGGGGTATTCTGGTTTGAATTTTTCTTTTTTGCCTTGGTCTGTTTCGTATTCAACTTGCATCAGTTCAGATACTTGAAGATTTTTATTGATTGTTTTTTCCAATCCTGTTTCGCGGGCTTGGTTTGCAAATACCATACAGGCTGCACAGATGATTCCCATTACTTTTTGTGAATCTGCGCCTCCGTGTCCTAAAGAAAATGCTGCAGAGGATAGTAGTTGTAGTTTTTTGTACATATTTGATTCTTTGGTCACGGTTTGTGTTTTTCCGTGTACTGCAAAATACCATATATAGGTGAGTATCATCGTACCTAACATAAAGGCTACTATCCACATCATGATTGGTTTTACGTCCATATAATTGACCATATAGTTCATCAAATACATGATTCCGGATGCTAAAATGGTTAGCGACCCAATTTTTTTGAAGGGGTTTCGTTGTATGGTGATGATGGTGATAATATAGGAAATAAGACCTCCAATGATTGGTGCCAGAAAAATAAATGCGATTACTTTGTAGATTTCGGTCGAATTTACAACTCCAAATCCAGCGTGCGCGATTGCTGCACCTGCAAATCCTCCAATTAGGGTGTGTGAGGACGAAGATGGGATTCCGAGTTTCCAGGTGAGTAGGTTCCAGATGGTTGCAGCAATAAGTCCAGAGAGTATTACCCATAGGTTTATGGCTCCGTTATCGACTGTTTTGGCTACGGTATTTCCTACGCTCATGTCAAATATCCAAAAGGCCAAAACATTAAAAAAGGCTGCCCATATCACGGCTTGCGTTGGTGTGAGTACCTTTGTAGATACTACGGTTGCAATTGAGTTTGCGGCATCGTGAAAGCCGTTTACGAGGTCAAATAATAGTGCGATAACAATGATTACGATGAGTAGCGTAAATTCCATAAATCTTGATTTTTTGGTTAAATTAAGCGTGTTTTACGGAAATGGCTTCAAGAGTTCGACCTACAACTCGGCATTTGTCGGTTGCGTTTTGTAGTGCAGATAGCACTTCTTTGTATTTTATAATATTTTTGACATCATTTTCGTTTTCAAAAAGATCGGCAACCGCTTTGTCAAAAACCACATCTGCTTTGCCTTCTAATTTGTTGATTTTTTTGACGGCATCGTTTATTTTTTTATGGTTTTTAAGGTCTTTTAGTTCGGCAATTCCATTGGCAATTTGTTCGCAGGCTTCAAGATTTATTTCGGTTAGTTTTCGTATAGATTTTGTAATTTTTTCTACTTGATATAATTTCATTCTGTTGGATGCGCCATAGATATAGCTTGCTACTTCGTTGATTGAAGTAATCAAGGCGTGCATGTCTTCACGATCAAATGGTGTGATGAAATTTTTGCTTAATTCGAGGTTCATTTTGTGTGTAAGCTCTTCGATATCTGACACATAGGATTCAATTTTTTTATAAAAATCTTCGCGCTCTCCTTTTACATTAACGGCCTCGTGTAGGGTTTCTGAAAGCTGAACTAAATTTGTTGCGGCTTGATCAAACAACGGAAAGAACGTTTTGTCTTTCGGGACAAAAAACTGAAAAAAATCTTTTAATGCCATTTTACTTTTATTTTAAATTTGAACAAATATATAATACTAATGTTAAGCTAATATTAATTTTTTTGATTTTTGATTTTTTTTTTGCAAAATAGAAATTAATCTTTTTGTCCCATCATCATCAAAAATGCTTTCAAAAAATCGTCGATTTCTCCATTCATTACGCCGTCAACATTGCTTGTTTCGTGTTGTGTTCGCACATCTTTGACCAATTTGTAGGGGTGCATCACATAATTTCTGATTTGGGATCCCCATTCGATTTTCATTTTTTTGGCTTCAATTTCGTCTCGAACAGCTTGTTTTTTCTTCAATTCGATTTCATACAACTGCGATTTGAGCAATTGCATAGCTTTGTTTTTGTTGTCAAGTTGTGATCTGGTTTCAGAGTTTTCAATAATAATTCCGGTAGGGTGGTGGCGCAGTCTCACGGCGGTTTCTACTTTATTGACGTTTTGTCCACCGGCACCGCTCGACCTCATGGTTTCCCAACTGAAATCTGATGGATTAATGTCTATTTCGATGGTGTCATCTGCAAGTGGATATACATATACAGAGGCAAAAGAAGTGTGCCGTTTGGCATTGCTATCAAAGGGTGAAATTCGAACCAAGCGGTGCACGCCATTTTCGCCTTTGAGGTAGCCAAATGAGTAATCACCTTCAAACTCGATGGTTACGGTTTTTATGCCGGCTACATCTCCGGCTTGAAAATTAAGTTCTTTTATTTTGTATCCATATTTTTCGCCCCACATCATATACATTCGCATCAACATTTCGGCCCAATCACAACTTTCTGTGCCACCTGCACCTGCAGTTATTTGAAGCACTGCACACATCGAGTCGCCTTCGTCTGAAAGCATATTTCGAAACTCGATGTTTTCTATCAACAAATTGGTTTGTTGGTACAAAGCGTCTAATTCGGTTTCTGAAAATTCACCTTCCTTAAAAAAATCATAACCTAATTGAAGTTCTTCAGTTAGTAAATGCGCTTTTTGATAGTCTTCGACCCATTTTTTTTTGGATCTTAGGTTTCTGATATATATTTCGGCTTCTTTGGCATTGTCCCAAAAATTGGGTGCCAGTGTTTTTTCTTCCTCATTGGTGATTTCGATTTGTTTGGCATCAACGTCAAAGATACCTCCTCAACGCACCAAGACGCTCTACAATACCTTTGATTTGTTCGGTATTTGTCATAAATTATTTTTTTGCAAAATTAGGTTTTTTAAATCCAAAATGGTTTATTAATTGTTTGAAATTTTATTCGAAATAAACAAATTTAGATAGGTTTCATATTACATTTTGACCAAAAGTAAGTAGATTATAATCTGGATCCAAAACAGCAAATTCTATTTGATTCCAAGGTTTTATTTGCAGCTGTCCGTTTGGATGAATTTTGGTGTTT
>JAYTNQ010000255.1:0-1353 GCA_043748255.1 Bacteroidota bacterium | reverse complement strand
CTGGCGTGACCACATTTGTAGTTTTTGGCAAAAGCCGCCATGAGCCTAAATAGCATTCTTGTTTTCATGCTGCCTTGACCGCCTGCAAGTGTAATGACGACGCTTTCTTTGGTTTTTTTTTCGATATTTCCCAAAAATTCGCTAATGTCTTTGTCTTCAATTTTATAATATTCAAAAGCCGCCTTTGGTTGCAGCCGCTTGTATGCCAACGAATTTTTATTTATAAACTCGTTTGGAGCGTTCAGCGGTTTGGCTTTCGGTTTTTTAATACTATCATTTGTTGGTTTTAAAATAGTAACATTTTTATTAGGACAATTAAAAGATTTGTTTTTATATTTGTGCATTGAAAGCGGTTTTTTAAACTTGGTGGCAATTGAAGCCACTATCAGTTTAAAACAATCGCTTTTTTTATTGCCATATAAAAGCAAACCTTTGTTATACCATTTTTTATAAATGGAAAGTCTGTCCTTTGAATAAATGGTTCTTATATCATTTATCTTGATATGCTCGTTTATATGAAATGCAACCAATACTTTTTTATTTAGTTTGTTTGTAATTTCTGTCAAAACTACAATTCCACTTTTTACTGTATCACTTTTAAAAATTGCAATTGGCTCATTGATATAGTCTGGTAGGTTAATAAAATCTTCAAATTTTAAACAATGATTTTTACTTTTTTCGGACATTGATTTTTTAATAACCGAACCCGATAATAAAATTTTATTTACACCTACAATTTTCAATAATTCATTTTTTGTTGTTCCTAATTTAAAAATACTAATATCTGAAAACCCATTTCGTTTTGCTAAAATAATTTGTTTGTTAAAAGCAATCGTCTCTTTGTTTTTTGCTGTGCCAAACAACCCAACTTGGTTGTTTCCAGCATTGGTATAATTGCTTTTTTCGACAGCGTTTTTATCGTTATTATTTGTTGGTTTTATATTAGTTGTGTTTTTATTAGGACATTTCAAAGATTTGTTTTTATCATTGTGTTTTAATATTGGTTTTAACTCCCCGTCTTTTGGATTTGCCTCGGCAGCCTCAGGGGTTTTACCTATATTTATTTTTGCTCTAATGTCAAAGGACTTAACCTTCTTTTTTTTGGTTGGTTTGGCTTTTTGAATCACAACTTTAGTAACTTTTTTTGTTGGTTTTGCAGGTACAACTTTTATCGGCTCTCCAACTTCAATTTTAAACAAATCATCGCTAAACGCCAAAAGCGGCTGCAACCGGGTGGCAACTTCAAATTGCTCTTCGGTTTTTGCCGTGTTGATAATTTTTTCAATCTCGGTTCTACTTACTGTTGCTCCGTTGAGGGCGTTAAATGCTGCTATCGACTTCATGCGTTTGATA
>JAYTNQ010000254.1:0-1361 GCA_043748255.1 Bacteroidota bacterium | reverse complement strand
ATGAAGCCCATGCTGTTGGGGTTTTTGGCAAAAACGGACAAGGATTGTGTTTTGAATATGGGATTCAAAAAGCTGTTTTTGCTCAAATTGTGACTTTTGGCAAAGCAGTTGGCTGTCATGGCGCAGCAATATTGGGCAGCTTGGAGCTCAAAGAATATTTGACCAATTTTGCCCGAAGTTTTATTTATACCACAGCTTTGCCGCCTTATGCGATCGCCACAATTTTGACTGCTTATTCCGTTTTTGAAAAAGAAGCTTTTGAGATTTTAAATTTAAGAAAAAACATTTTGTATTTTAACCAAAAAAAAGCCAATCTCGGTTTGAAACCGTTATTTGTAATGAGCAAATCTGCCATTCAATCTGCCATTATCCCTGGGAACGAAAACGTAAAAGTGATAGCCAAGTCACTGATTAACAATGGCTTTGATGTAAAAGCAATTTTGTCGCCAACAGTTCCCGCCGGGCAAGAACGACTGCGAATTTGTTTGCACAGTTATAATACAGAAGCACAAATAGCTTTTTTGCTCCAAGAATTGGCATCCCATTTTATTTAATATGATATTTATTAATTTGCTTAAAAAACACAAAAACGTGTTGCTTTTGGTGCTAAAAATTGCAGTTGTAATGGCTGCTTTTGGTTTTATTTTTAGTCAATTGCGTAATAATAAACAACTGGATTGGGTGCAATTTGCAGAACAATTTAAAACAAAAAACCTTACAATCGAATTATTTTTGATGCTTTTTTTGAGTGTTGCAAATCGGTTTTTGGAAATATTAAAATGGCAAAACTTGGTTGAAAGTATCCAGAAAATTAGCCTTTTTGAAGCAACCAAGCAGGTGTTGGCCGCTCTCACTCTGGGGATTTTTACGCCAAATGGCATTGGCGAATATGCCGGAAAGGCGTTGTATTTTGATAAAAGCCAAACCAAAAACGTGGTTTTTCTCAATTTGATTTGCAACGGAATTCAAATGGTTTTAAGTGTTTTTTTCGGTCTAATAGGTTTGGTATGTTTCAATCTAAAATTCCATTTTTTGAAAGATGAAAGTGTAATAATGTTTTTTTTAATTCTATTAATGTTGGTATCAATCCTATTTATGATAAAAAATAAAACCGTTGCTGGTTTTTCAATTCATAAATTTTATTTAAAAATGATGCTTTTACCTAAGAAAATCCACTTCAAAAATGTGCTTTTGGGCACTGCTCGTTATTTGGTTTTTTCGCATCAGTATTATTTTTTATTTGTTGTTTTTGGGGTACAATTGCCCTATTTAATGATTATGGCCGCCATCACGAGTGTTTATTTTTTGGCATCGGCATTACCTACATTTCAATTTTTGGACTTTGCCGTTAAAGGAAGTGT
>JAYTNQ010000253.1:0-1362 GCA_043748255.1 Bacteroidota bacterium | reverse complement strand
AAAAATAACTTATTTGATGAGTAAAAAAATATTATTAGAAAAAATAAACATTCCGGGGATCAAAACCTACGATGTTTATAGACAAAATGGCGGTTATGCCTCTGTAGAAAAAGCCCTAAAAACACTCACGCCAGACGAGGTTGTCGAGGAAGTAAAAACCTCTGGACTGCGCGGACGTGGTGGAGCTGGTTTTCCGGCGGGTATGAAATGGAGTTTTATCGACAAAAAATCGGGCAAGCCACGCCACCTTGTTTGCAATGCCGACGAGTCTGAACCTGGCACCTTCAAAGACCGCTATTTGATGGAGTTTTTGCCGCATTTGCTCATCGAGGGCATGATTACTTCTAGCTATGCCCTTGGTGCAAATCTTTCCTATATATACATAAGAGGCGAATATATGTGGATTTATAAAATATTAGAACGTGCCATAGCCGAAGCAAAAGCCGCTGGTTTTTTGGGAAAAAATATTCTTGGATCTGGATTTGATTTAGAACTTTATGTTCAAATTGGCGCCGGAGCCTATATTTGTGGCGAAGAAACTGCACTTATAGAAAGCCTTGAAGGCAAGCGAGGCAACCCACGAATCAAACCACCTTTTCCGGCAGTATCTGGGCTTTGGGCAAACCCAACAGTGGTAAACAATGTAGAAACTATTGCTGCTGTGCCATGGATCGTAAACAACACTGGAGCCGAATATGCCAAAATTGGAATCGGACGATCTACGGGAACTAAACTAATTTCGGCCTCAGGACACATCAAAAACCAGGGCGTTTTTGAAATAGAGCTTGGACTTTCGGTTTATGAATTTATGAATTCCGACGAATATTTGGGCGGAATGAGTTCAGACAGACCTTTGAAAGCATTTGTGCCCGGAGGAAGCTCTGTGCCTGTGCTACCAGCAGATTTGATATACAAAACAGCCAACAACGAAGACAGATTAATGAGCTATGAATCGCTGTCTGACGGTGGATTTGCAACGGGATCTATGCTGGGCTCTGGCGGATTTATTGTTTATAATGACACGGCTTGCATTGTAAGAAACACTTGGAATTTTGCTCGTTTTTATCACCACGAATCGTGTGGGCAATGCTCGCCCTGCCGCGAAGGAACAGGCTGGTTGGAAAAAGTTTTGAACCGAATCGAAAACGGATTTGGTCGCGAAGAAGACATTGAGTTGCTTTGGAGCATACAATCGAAAATAGAAGGAAATACGATTTGTCCGCTTGGTGATGCAGCCTCATGGCCTGTTGCTGCTGCGATTAGGCACTTTAAAGAAGAATTTGAATACCATATTCGTTTTCCTGAAAAAGTAAAAAATAGAGATCACTTTGTGGCAGAGCCTTTTAGCATGGCTAAAAAAAT
>JAYTNQ010000252.1:0-3789 GCA_043748255.1 Bacteroidota bacterium | reverse complement strand
CGAATTGAAAAATTTGGGCGCACAAGAAGTGGAACAAGGCGTGCGAATGGTGCGTTTTGTTGGCGACAAAGGTTTTATGTACAAAGCCAATTTGGGGTTGCGAACGGCGCTTAAAATCTTGAAGCCTATTTATTTTTTTAAGGCCAAAACTGAAAACGACTTATACAAAGGAATATCTGGTGTAAATTGGTCAAAATTATTAAATGCCAATCAAACTTTTGTGATTGATGCCACGGTTCATTCAGACCATTTTAACCATTCTGAATTTGTTTCGCAAAAATGCAAAGATGCTATCGTGGACCAATTTCGAGAGCGAACCGGGCAAAGACCCAGTATAGACAAGGCATTTCCTGATTTGAGAATCAATATTCACATAGACAAAGATCAGGTTTCTGTAGCTTTAGACAGCTCTGGCAACTCGCTACATCAGCGTGGCTACCGCACAGCCACCAATATTGCACCTATAAACGAGGTTTTGGCGGCAGGCATTTTGCTATTATCTGGCTGGGACGGGCAAACAGATTTTTTGGATCCTATGTGCGGTTCGGGCACTTTTTTGACAGAAGCAGCCATGATTGCTTGCCAAATTCCGGCAAATATCAACCGCAAAGAATTTGCTTTTGAAAAATGGAACGATTGGGATAACGGGCTTTTTGATCAAATTTCGGGTTCATTGCTCAAAAAAGTGCGCGAATTTCACCACACTATCAAGGGATTTGACAAAGCACCAAGTGCCGTTCAAAAGGCGATTGATAATATCAAAAATGCCAATCTTGACGATTATATTAGCGTTGAAGAAAATAATTTTTTTGAAAGCCAAAAAACAGTAGAAGGCAAATTGCATTTGGTTTTCAATCCGCCCTACAACGAGCGATTGAGTATAGAAATGGAAACTTTTTATGCCAATATTGGCGACACCCTCAAAAAAAATTATCCCGGAACGGCCGCTTGGTTTATCACGGCCAATCTCGAAGCATTGAAATTTGTGGGGCTAAAACCGTCTCGCAAAATCAAACTTTTTAATGCCAGTTTGGAATCCAGATTGGTAAAATTTGACATGTATGAAGGAAGCAAACGAACCAAATTTCAAACCCATTAAAACCCAAAAATGGAAAGCGTTTTAGATCAAATAGCACCCGTTGCCAAACCAAAATGGCTCAAAGTAAAACTGCCAATCGGACAAAAATATACCGAACTTCGTGGCTTGGTTGACACCTACAAGCTCAACACGATATGCACCTCTGGAAGCTGCCCAAACATGGGCGAATGCTGGGGCGAAGGCACCGCAACCTTTATGATACTGGGCAATATTTGTACTCGGTCTTGTGGTTTTTGTGGCGTAAAAACCGGCCGTCCAGAAACTGTAGATTGGGACGAACCCGAAAAAGTGGCCCGTTCTATAAAAATCATGAACATCAAACATGCCGTTATTACTAGCGTTGACCGTGATGATTTGAAAGATGGCGGCTCGATCATTTGGATAGAAACCATCAAAGCCATTCGGCGGATGAATCCAACCACAACTTTAGAAACATTAATTCCTGATTTTCAAGGTATCGAACGCAATATTGACCGTATTATTATGGCCAATCCCGAAGTGGTTTCGCATAACGTAGAAACCGTTCGACGGCTCACGCGCGAAGTGCGCATTCAGGCCAAGTATGACCGAAGTTTGGAAGTTTTGCGCTATTTGAAAGCCAACGGAATCAACCGTACCAAATCTGGTATTATGCTTGGACTTGGCGAAACCGAAGCCGAGGTAATGCAAACATTAACAGATTTGAGAGCCGCAAATGTTGATGTGGTTACTATTGGACAATATTTGCAACCAAGCAAAAAACATTTGCCCGTAAAAGAGTTTATCACACCCGAACAGTTTTTGAAATATGAAAAAATGGGTCTCGAACTGGGTTTTCGGCATGTAGAAAGTGGCCCGTTGGTGCGCTCGTCTTACAAAGCACAAAAGCATATCTTGTAGCCAAAATAAGGTTTTGAATCACTCTGAATCTCCAACATTTGACATTGTGTGAAGCTTCAAAATCCTAATACTTTCTTCTTGAACTTTTTGATTTTTTTTCATAGACCACAAAAAATCACTGGCAAATTTTCTGGTTTTTTCCATATTCACAATTGGTTTTGGATAATTGACACCGAGTTCAAAATTATTGAATTTTTCGTCCAAAAAAGTCATTTTAAACGGCTCATGAATAAATTGAGTAGGTAAATTGGCCAATTCTGGCACCCATTTTTTTATAAATTCGCCATCAGGATCGTGTTCATAACTATTTTTTATTGGATTGTAAATCCTCAATAAATTTATCCCTGTTTCGCCTGCTTGCATTTGCAATTGCGGAAAATGAATGCCGGGTTCAAAATCAAGAAACATTTGTGACAAATGTTGGCTACACAACTGCCAAGGTTGCCACAAATTGTGCGTAAAAAAAGAAACCACCATGGCACGCATCCTAAAGTTGAGGTAGCCCGTCTTATTCAAACACCGCATAGAAGCATCTACTAAAGGAAACCCTGTTTGCCCGTTTTGCCATGCCGTAATATGGTCTAAATTGATTTTTTTGTGCATCAAATGAAAACCTTTATTAATGCTTTCAAACTCCATAATTTCCTCCATTTCAAACTTTTGAATAAAGTGTGCTTGCCATGTAAGCCTAGAAACAAAAGAATCAATTTGTTTTGTATCGTTTATGGTCAATCTAAAATTGGCTGCTTTTTGCAAAACTTGTCTAGACGACAAACAGCCCCAAGCTATATATGGTGATAATCGGCTACAACTTTTTCTGGACAATAATGGTTTTGAAATATGATAGCTGTAAGAATGATAGCGATCTGAAAAGAATGATTTTAGGTATTTTTCGCCAATTGAGGAGCCTCCTTTTTGAAAAACAGTGTCTGAAATTGTTTCTAAATTGGTTGTGTTTTCCAATTTCTCTATGGCACAAATTTCGTCAATATTCAAAAAGCTATTCTGTTTTGGACAAAAAGTAAAAAGCGCTGAATTCATATAATTTTCCCAATTTTGGATCCAATTTTTTCTGCTATTTGCCCCTCTTATGATACCATTATTAACATTTTCTACCCAGTTGATTTGGTTGTTTTTGCAATATCTTTTAAAGAATTTATCTCTTTCAAAAGTGATTTTTATGCCCGTTTCTTGATGTGAAAAAACAGTTTCTATTTTATAAACCTCTTGTATAGTGCTAAATACAGTTGAAATATCGCCAGAAACACATAAAACTTTGGTGTTCAAATACATTGTCTTTTTGTTGATATCAACAAGTGATTGTTTGATAAAATTAAAATGCCGTTCGCTATAATGATTGTCATTTTGCAAAGAATTTTCAAAAACGTATAATAATAAAATGGGTAACTCGGAGTTTATCGCACAAAATATGGCTTCGTTATCCTCTAATCGAAGATCTCTCTTGAACCAAACTACATTGATATGTTTTCTGTTTTGAAGCATTTTTTTTAGTAATTGTCGATATTATTGATGATTTCGTTGGCTTTTACTTTGATTTTATACAATTCTTCGGCAGGCATTTTGTGCAATAAATTCAGCATCATTGCCATTCGATTATTGTTTTGAAAAAAGCTTTGCTTCTCATCAAGAAAATTCCAATACAACGAATTGAAAGGGCAGGCGTTTTCGCCAAATTTTTCTTTTACATTATATACACAACCACCACAATAATTACTCATTTTATGGATATAGCTCCCAGAAGACACATAAGGCTTTGTGGCAATAATTCCGCCATCAGCATATTGGCTCAT
>JAYTNQ010000251.1:0-3792 GCA_043748255.1 Bacteroidota bacterium | reverse complement strand
TTATTATCGCTAAAATAGTTGTTGCCTAAAAGGTCATTAAAAACAGTAATTCGAACATTCAAAACCAATGGTGTAAGCGGGTCGTCAAGCACATTGTTGGCTACTGTTAACATTCTATTTGCAGTATTTCCCTGCGAAAGTGGCGGTGTTAAACAAAAATCGCCTGAATAATTTTGTGCTTGTAAATTAGTAAATGCAAACATGATAAAGTATATTAAATTTTTCATTATAGTCAAAGGTATTTAATTTTATAATTTTTTTAAAAAGCCTAGCCAATCTTTTAGATTAACGTGGATTAGGAATAGCACAATCCCACGTGCTGCACCTTTGACTTTTTGTTTTTTAAAAGGAAATACCGCTCAAATTCAAACCAATCAACCTTTATTAGTTTGCTGTTTGCTGTTTGCAGTTTGCTGTTTGCAGTTTGCAGTTTGCTGTTTGCAGTTTGCAGTTTGCTGTTTGCTGTAGGCTGTAGGCTGTAGGCTGTAGGCTGTAGGCTGTAGGCTGTTTATATAGTGCATAAAGTTATGTTTTTTAAGGTTAAAACACAAATACTACTTGCTAATCTTTTGTAAAATTAACAAAAGATATAACACAAAAATTTTTTTTTCTACTTTTTTTTCAATTTTTTTCAAAAAAAAAGCAAAACCCTTACAAACAATAGGGTTTGCGTAAGTGATAGTGGGTTTTTGCCAAAAAACAAATTATTATTATTTTTGTCAAACCAAAAAAACGGCTATTTTCTCCTTTCGATCACATAATTCACCATCAAAATCAAGGCTTTTTTGAATTCAGAATCTGGATAATGCGCCAATAGGGTCAACGCTTCTGTTTGAAATTCAATCATTTTTTGTTCGGCATACGCCAATCCGTTGTTTTTTATAACAAAAGCGATAACTTCTTTGACTCTTTTTTTGTCTTTGTTGTGGTTTTTGATCGAGTTGATGAGCCAGTTTTTATCGTTTGTGTTGCAGTTGTTAAGCACATGAATGAGCGGAAGTGTCATTTTTTGCTCTTTGATGTCGATGCCGGTGGGCTTGCCAATTGCCTCGTCTGTATAGTCAAACATATCATCTTTGATTTGAAATGCGGTGCCAATGAGCTCGCCAAACTTGCGCATATTTTCGACTTCAATTTCGTTGTCTATCATAGATTTTGCGCCAAGCGCACAGCAAGCGGCTATCAGTGTGGCGGTTTTTTTTCGGATAATTTCAAAATAAATGGTTTCTGTGATGTCTAATCTTCTGGCTTTTTCGATCTGAAGGAGTTCGCCTTCGCTCATTTCACGAACGGCCACCGAGATGATTTTGAGCAGGTCAAAATCGTTGTTGTCTATCGAGAGCAACAATCCTTTTGAGAGCAAAAAATCGCCAACCAAAACCGCAATCTTGTTTTTCCAAAGGGCATTTATCGAAAAAAAACCCCTGCGTTGGTTGCTGTCATCCACAACATCGTCATGCACCAATGTGGCGGTATGAATCAGTTCGATCACTGCAGCACCACGATAAGTTCGGTCATTTGTTTGTCCGCTTGACACCATTTTGGCGGTCAAAAACACAAACATCGGACGCATTTGCTTGCCTTTTCTGTTAACGATATAATAGGTGATTCTGTTTAGCAAAGCCACGTTTGAGTGCATCGCTTTATGGAACTTTTGTTCAAAAAGTGCCATCTCTTGCTGAATAGGGTGCTTTATTTGCTCTGTTATTTTCATTTCAACCACAAATATAGTGTTTTTTGAAATCTAAACAAATGTTAAAATTCGCCACCCTCGTTTTCGCCTTCTTTTTTGGGTTGTTTTTCTTTCTCGCCTTGCTTTTTGTTAAATCGGTACGTGAACGATAGTAATATTTGGCGTTCTGCGCGTTGCATTTCGCTATACGCATTTACTTGTGGCAAATAGGTTTCGTTGATTCTTTTGCGGCTGTTAAAAAGGTCTTGCACATTGAGCGCAATCGTGCCTTTTTCTTTCAAGACGTCTTTGCTAAACCCCATATTGGCTGCCAAAACGCCTATACTTTTGCCTTGAGCGCTTATTTGTGGAGCGTTATATGTAATGTTGGTTTGAAAATCAATTTTGTTTGGAAACGTGATTTTGGAGGTCAATCTACTAGTCCATGAAAATGCCGTTTTGTCAAAATTTTGGGTTATTTCGATGTTTTGAAAGTTGGTATAAACATATTTTCCTTGCGTTTCGTTTCTAAAAAAATTAAAATTTGAGTTCAATTTCCACCATTTGAAAGGGGTATAATTGAGGGTAAACTCGTAGCCAAAACGCAGTTCTGTCGCCAAATTAATTGGAGAAGTGATGATTATAGGGGTTTTAATATCGGGCTGACCTACAATTGTAATCAAGTTGCCATTATTGTCATAAATATCTGCCCCGTCTATAATTTTATAATAAAATTCGCCCGATTCTCGCCTTACTATCTGAAAAGAATCGGTTGTTTTGTTGGCATAAATTGAAGTGTTGAAAGTCAGTTTGTTCCAACGCCGCAAATATCCAAAATCTAAAACATCTGTAAATGAAGGGTTTATGTTTGGATTTCCTTGAAAAATGTTAATATTGCTCGAATAATTCTTGAAGGGATTGATTTGAAATACCCGCGGACGCGAAACCCGTTGGCTATAACTTGCCGAAAGGCTACTTTTTTCTGAAAATTTGTATGTCAAAAATGCACTCGGAAATATTTTGTTGAATTTTTTGTGTGTTACTTCGCTATTGGTAGCCAAACCAACATCTACAGCAGTTTGTTCATACCGAAGTCCAAATAAGTATGAAAACGGCTCGATTTTGTTGCCCAATTGTGCATAAACAGCGTTGATATTCTCTGTATAATCCAACGTATTTGCGTTATTACTCACCGGAATATCAATTATGCCAGACATCACGTTGACAATGTCTATATCGGTAATTAGGTTTTTAAAATCGCCTTTATAACCTGTTTCAAATTGATAATTTTTGCCAAATGGCAACACTAAATCAGTTTTTAGCAAAGATCGTTTTTCGTGCTCAGCATTTAATGTTTTTTGGCTTAAATCGTCTATGATATTGGCGGTGTCGGTATCGTGATTGTTTGCAATTGCGGCATCAATAGTCCATTTTTTGCCTTCTTTGTCAAAAGTTTTAACAAAATTGGCAGACCACTCCAGGTCTTCGGCTACTGTTTTTTGATTGTTTTCGCGCAAATTACTCGACAGAAAATTGCGATTCACATCAAAATTGTCGAACACAATTTTTTCTGGATTATCGCTGTTGTTTTTTCTATAATTCACAGCCGTTGTTATGGTTGTTTTTTGGTTCAAAAACCAATCAATACCACTAACGGTGCTATATCCGTCTGTTTTTTTCACATTGTTTCTGCGCTCGATGATAGTGTTTTTTGCGCTACCATCAAGATTCAAATATTGAGAATCAAAAAGGGCGTTGCCTCTATTTTCTCGATTGTTGTAGCCCGTTGTTGTAAAAAAATTTGTTTTTTCAGTTTTAAAATTTACCGTTGCCGAAACGCCATACGTTGTTGGATAACCACCAGATATGATCAAACTGCCGTTCCAACCCTGATTTTTTCCTTTTTTCAAAATAATATTCAGCAATCCACCACCACCTTCGGCATCATATCGTGCAGACGGATTGGTTACTACCTCCACTTTTTCTACTGCTTCTGCCGGTATTTGTCGCAATGCTTGGGCGATATTTAATGCGTTTGTAGGCTTTCCGTCAATCAAAACCATTACATTCTCGTTGCCACGAAGACTTACAACCCCTTCTGTATCAACAGATACTGACGG
>JAYTNQ010000250.1:0-1365 GCA_043748255.1 Bacteroidota bacterium | reverse complement strand
AGGTAACACAGGATGCACTGGAAATACAGGATGTACTGGACCTACTGGTAACACAGGACCTACTGGTAATACAGGTAACACAGGATGCACTGGTAATACAGGATGTACTGGTAATACAGGTAACACAGGATGCACTGGAAATACAGGATGTACTGGTAATACAGGTAACACAGGATGCACTGGTAATACAGGCAATACTGGACCTACTGGTAATACTGGTAATACAGGATGCACTGGTGAAACGGGAAATACAGGATGCACTGGTCCTACTGGTAATACAGGATGCACTGGTGAAACTGGTAATACAGGATGTACTGGACCTACTGGTAACACAGGACCTACTGGTAATACAGGTAACACAGGATGCACTGGACCTACTGGTAATACAGGATGCACTGGTAATACAGGATGCACTGGTAATACAGGTAATACAGGATGCACTGGTAATACAGGTAACACAGGATGCACTGGTGAAACTGGGAATACAGGATGTACTGGACCTACTGGTAATACTGGAAATACTGGTAATACTGGAAATACAGGCAATACTGGACCTACTGGTAATACTGGATGCACTGGAAATACAGGCAATACTGGAAATACAGGATGCACTGGAAATACAGGTAACACAGGATGCACTGGTAATACAGGCAATACTGGACCTACTGGTAATACAGGATGCACTGGAAATACAGGCAATACTGGACCTACTGGTAATACAGGATGCACTGGAAATACAGGTAACACAGGATGCACTGGAAATACAGGTAATACAGGTAATACTGGACCTACTGGTAATACTGGCAATACTGGCAATACTGGACCTACTGGTAATACTGGTAATACTGGTAACACTGGACCTACTGGACCTACTGGTAATACTGGTAATACTGGTAACACGGGACCTACCGGAACGAGTGGTGCTACTATATTAAGTACCCCGAATATTTTCACAAACGCGAACGATTTCACAACCACACTAACGGTGAGAAATGTTCATGAGAGAGTGCTTCTGGCTGTATCAAGTCCAGTCACTTTAGATTTTAGTTTAGGAGGAATATTCTATTTGCCAACAAATTTGATATTTAGCGCAAATATTCCCGTCATCATCACGAATATCCCTACTGACACCACGAAAACATATACGGTTACATTGATATACTCTCAAGCAACAACCCTTTTTTATTCATCAACTTGTAGAGTAAGTGATACAACAGGAGCATATATTCTAGGGAGTGCGACAATTTTCACAGCTCCAAAGTTCAATGGTCCTGTGTCGATAGTGAATAGTCCAAATATCATCTATCAAAATTTCAATATCATTTCTCTTGCTACAACAGCAGGTGTATTCAGTCGTTTTGTAGT
>JAYTNQ010000249.1:0-22700 GCA_043748255.1 Bacteroidota bacterium | reverse complement strand
ACAATGCCACGGGCAACTTTGTGAAAACAGTGCAAAGAATTCCTGTAAAAATTCAATTTTCAAATCACAACCAAACTGCCAATTTAGCGCTTTTGCGGTCGGGAATGAATGCCGAAGTAGCTGTTTTGATCGAATAATTCAACATTAATTCAAACATAAAAATGGTTCAAAACGACCCAGACAGCTTGATAGAATATGGTTATCGCCGTGCTATCATTACCATTATTGCAGTATTGTGTTCTTTGCTCGAAATTGTAGATACCACCATTGTGAATGTGGCTCTTAATAACATGCGTGGGAGTCTTGGAGCGACATTAACCGATGTTGCATGGGTAATCACGGCTTATGCAATCGCAAATGTCATTATTATTCCAATGACAAGCTGGCTCTCGCAACAGTTTGGAAGGCGCAACTATTTTACGGCATCTATAATTATTTTTACGGTAGCCTCATTTTTGTGTGGCAATGCTACAAATATATGGGAGTTGGTGGCTTTTAGATTTTTGCAAGGTCTTGGAGGTGGCGCACTTTTGGTAACCGCACAAACCATGCTTACCGAAAGTTATCCTCTCGAAAAACGAGGAATGGCACAGGCCATTTATGGAATGGGTGTGATTATGGGACCTACTCTCGGCCCGCCTCTCGGAGGTTATATCGTGGATCATTTTTCGTGGCCGTTTATTTTTTATATCAATATACCGCTTGGTATTATTGCCACAACGCTAACACTTTTGTATGTAAAAAGTCCTAAATATGGCGAAAAACTCAAAGCAAATCAAGTAGATTGGTTGGGTATTTTTTATCTTACAGCTTTTATCGGGTCTTTGCAATTTGTTTTAGAGCATGGTCAGCAAGATGATTGGTTTAATAATTCAAACATTCTATCTCTATCGATTATTTCTGTGGTTGGGTTGGTCCTTTTTATAAAACGTGAATTGACCTACAAACATCCTATCGTAAACCTCAAAGTACTTCAAAACGCCAATCTCAAAGTAGGCATTATTATGGCAACCATTTTGGGCTTCGGATTGTATGCCTCTACTTTTTTAATTCCAATTTACACCCAATCCGTTTTGCGGTGGTCTGCCACAGATGCTGGATTATTGCTGATTCCAAGCTCATTAATGACCGGATTTATGATGCCTTTTGTAGGCAAAATGATACAAAAAGGCATTTCTCAAAAATACATGATAACCGCTGGATTTTTGGCTTTCTTTTGTTTTACTTTTTGGATGAGCCGCATTTTGACATCAGACACCAGCGAAGATCAAATGTATTGGCCATTGGTGTTGAGAGGAGTAGGCTTGGGCTTGCTTTTTGTGCCCATCACAAGCCTTTCGTTATCTACATTAAAAGGAAAAGAGATTGGTGATGGTGCGGCTTTTACAGGAATGATGAGACAATTGGGAGGCTCTTTTGGGATAGCAATTATCACTACTTTGATAGCAAGATTTAACCAGCAGCACCGGGTAGATTTGGTATCAAATCTTGACAAAACCAAATTTGTAGTACAAAATCAAATCCAACTCATTCAAAAAGGATTTATGGCTCGTGGCTATACCTTCAATCAAGCAATGAACAAAACCTATCAAGTTTTGGACATAAAAGTCATGAAACAAGCAAGTGTGCTCTCTTTTATGGATATCTTTTTGTATCTTGGTGTCGTCTTTTTGCTCTGTATTCCAGTAGTTTTGATTCTCAAAACTGGAAAAAAAGCGGCAACTTCAACCAATACCAAATAAGAATTTTTTTATATTTGTAAATCAAAATTACATCATGCAACTTTCAGTCATTATTCTCAATTATAACGTTAGGTATTTTTTAGAACTTTGTGTTCAAAGTGTCATAGATGCGCTACAAGACATTGAAAGTGAGGTTATTGTAGTAGATAACGCTTCAAATGACGATAGCTGTGAAATGATGAAAACCCGATTTCCAAACGTCAAATTAATCGAAAACAAAACCAATTTTGGGTTTCCAAAAGGAAATAATATTGGTGTTGATGCCGCAAAAGGGGAGTATATATGTATTTTAAATCCCGACACCGTAGTTGACCAAGATACCTTCAAAAAAACATTGTGTTTTGCAAATCAACAAGCAAATTTAGGAATTATTGGTGTTAAATTAATTGACGGTACAGGGGCATTTTTGCCAGAAAGTAAACGTGGAGTACCAACACCATGGGTTGCTTTTACAAAAATAGTTGGGATGCACAAGTGGTTTTCTGCTAATGGTTTTTTTGCCAAATATTGCAATCAATATTATGCCGAACATTTGACAGAAAACCAAACCGGAAAAGTGGCTATTTTGGTTGGTGCATTTATGTTGATGAAACGAGATTTGTATCAAACTATTGAAGGTTTTGACGAAAATTGTTTTATGTATGCAGACGATATAGATTTGAGCTACAGAACTTTAAAAATTGGATTAGACAATTATTATTTTCATAATACAACCGTCATCCATTACAAAGGCGAAAGTACCATAAAAGACGGAGTATATATGAAAAGATTTCAAGAAGCCATGTCATTTTTTTATCAAAAACATTTCAAATCACCTGTATTTTTTATGTTTTTTTTAAAAATTGGGGTATATTATTTTTCATTTTTTAAAAAAAATCAAAAAGGAATTAAGCCTAATAACAATTCAAAATCAACGGATAAAAATTTTATTTTGTTTTCTGAAAACGAAAATTTATTTCAGAAAATGAATCAAATTTATTCAAATGGAGGAAAAATGTTGCAAACAAATTCTGTTGACAATTTTGAATTTAACAAAGCAAATAATTTAATTAAAACAGAAATTATTTTTGATCAAAATTATTTGAAGAATGGCACAATAATTCAATTCATTACAACCTTCAAATCAAAACGAAATACCTTCAAAATTGTCCCAAAAAAAACCTCGTTTTTGATAGGAAGCAACAGTAGCTTTGATAGAGGTGAAATTATTTTATTTTGAAATTAAAAATAAATGAAATACATTTGTAGATATTTATCAAAAATGAAAAATATTTTTTTAAAATGTACGTTTTTGTTGCTTTTTGGCCTTTTTTTGTCGCCATCAAGTGCTTTTGCGTGCGGTTTAAAAAATCAAAAAAGTTGTTGCAAATCCGAAATTAACAGCAAATCAAACAAAAAATGCTGCTGTGATGGTTCAAAAACAAACAAAAAAAACAAAGAATGTGGTGGCAAATGTGGGCATTCAAATTGCACAACCACCGCTATACAATATAGTTTGATTTTTGAAAATGATTTTGTTTTTAAAAACAACCAACTTATTTTTTCTACAAAAAAACAAAGCTTTTTTGATTTCAAAACCTTTATTTCAGCAGGTTTTGTATCCGTTTGGAACCCACCCAAAATAGGGTAAAATGGTTTTCAAACAGCCATAAAATCGTTTGTTTGAAAGAACCCTACTTTCAAACCTATTTATTTATTAAAATTCTAAAATTGAAAATTAGTATCCAAATTTGGAAGCTAACCCCTTGCTTATAAAAATTATTTGCAATAACAAATCAGTAAAAAAATAAAAATCATGAAAAACACCATCATCATAATGAGTCTTTTAATAGGCTCAATATCAGTATCTTTCGCACAAGATGCGCCAAAAAAAGAAGTTCAACAATCAACATTCATCTGCCCGATGCATCCAAAAGAAGTGAGTCTAACCAAAGGAATGTGCCAAAAATGCGGCATGGAAATGGTTGAAGTTTCGAGCAAAAAGCACAATTCGAGTGTCAAAGGAAGTCAAAATTCAAAATCTAAAAAAACAATTTTTGTCTGTAAAATGGACGGCACAACCTCTGAAACATCAGGAGAATGCCCAAAATGCGGTATGAAAATGAAAAAAACTAAAATCAAAAAATAACACTTAAAACCAATTTAATAAACAAACACCTGGCCAATCCAGGGGTTTGTTTATTTTTATAATAAAATCATGAAATTATATAAAACCCTCTCCATAGCATTTTTATTTACACAATCAATTATGAATGCTCAAATCTCAAAAGCAGAAATAATTGCCACAGGTTTGACCTGCTCGATGTGCTCAAACGCCATCAATAAACAGCTCAAAACCATTGCCGATGTTCAAGAAGTCAGTATAGATTTGAACACAAACACTTTTGTAGTTTATTTTAAAAAAAACAACACGATAGAACCCAAAACATTGAAAGAAAAAGTCGAAAACGCCGGTTTTTTTGTAGGTTCGATGCTAATCACTTTGCCTTTTGAAAACTCCGATGTTTTAATAAACACGCCCATTCAGAACCAAAATTTATCATTTGTATTTGTCGAAAAACCAAAAAACGCTTTAAATGGACCAACAACTTTAAAAATCATAGACGAAGGATTTGTTACCAAAAAAGAATACAAAAAATGGAAAAAAACATATTTCAAAAATGATATTTTTGGGCTACAAAACCCTATAAATTATCATGTAAAAGTGATCTAAAATGAAACAATTCATCCTTTTTTTATTGCTTGTTTTTGTTTCAAAAACACAAGCACAAGAACTTTTTGTAGTCACAGAGCCCGCCAGCAATATGCCAACGGGCTCCATTGGCGTGAGAATGTCGCAATCGCTCATGAAAGAAAATTTTGAAAACACCTACAATTATCATCTCCTACCCGAAATCATGTGGGGCGCCAACAAAAACCTAATGCTACATGCCACAGCATTCCTGAGCAATCGCATCAATGGAATTGCTACAGAAGGCGGCAGTGTATATGCCAAATACCGGTTTTTTTCGATAGATGATTTTCATTCCCACTTCCGAATGGCGTTTTTTGGCAGATATAGCACAAATAATTCTGAAATTCATCAAGAACAAATCGAAATAATGGGGCACAATTCTGGTTTTGAAACCGGACTTGTAGCCACACAATTGATCAATAAAACAGCCATAAGCACCTCAATTTCGTTAGAAAAAGCATTAAATAATGGACAAAAAAATGTTTTTCCTGCAACACAAAGCAATGCAGCAATCAATTTTACATTATCTTTTGGAAAATTGGTTTACCCAAAAACCTACACCAATTTCAAACAAACCAATATCAATTTGATGCTCGAATTTGAAGGTCAAACACTGATAGAAAATGGACGCAGCTTTTTGGACGCTATTCCCGCTATTCAATTCATTATCAACAGCCAAGCTCGAATAGATATGGCATATCAACAGCAACTATTTTCAAAAATGTACCGAAGCGCACCAAACGGAATTTATCTAAAATTAGAATACACATTTTTTAACATCACCAAATAATATAATTTTAACCAAAAACATTATTTTTTTTTTTTTGTCGCACACCAACCGTTCAGCACACTAATAGTCCCGCTGCACGCTATATCTTTTTGTTTTTTTTGAAAAAAAAACAAAAAGGATACCGCTACATCGGGGCGAAATTAGACCAAATGTAGCCACAAAACAGCCCATCGAAACGCATAAAAAAATTAAATTTTTATTCCAGGGGGCAACAAATCGCGATATGTACTGTTTTTTTTAAAAAATAAAGCAATTTTTGGCAAGATTGGAACAACTTTAAACTTGCGTTCATAAGCAATAGACATAATGTTTTTGAGAAAATCATTGATAAATTCCTCGTCATCAAAATTGTCGGGCTGGTTAATTCTGGTCAAGAAAATTTTCTTCTCCTGAAACGAATATTCTACCGAAACCATTCCTTTTTCGACCAAAGTTTCAAACTGTCTCGAAAATGCGTTGTCTTTAATTTCCATGATTGCGGGTATTTCCATTTTTATAAAATTACATCGGAACCTCTATGAGTAAAATTTTTGATTTTTTCAGAACAAGAATCGAAACATGGTTACAATCCGTGACTTCCAAAGCGTCTTTGGCTGTCAAAAGATGGCTTGCTATTTGAATTTCACCTGCTATCAAAAACAAAAAGATACCATTATTGCCAATTTTTAAATCATAATCGATGACCTTATCGGCTTCAAAAACGCCCAAATGAAAAAAAGTTTGTTGGTGCACCCAAAGCGCATTCCCATCATTCTGATTTTCAGGCGATACGATATTTACAAAGGTATTGATTTGTTGTTCCAAATCAAACATTTTTTGCGAATATCTTGGTTTGACCTTGTTTTTTTCAGGAAAAACCCAAAGTTGCAACAACTTTACAGCCTTTTCTTGGCTTGCATTCATTTCAGAATGTTCAATACCACTGCCGGCACTCATCACTTGAACTTCGCCAAAACCAATTGTGCCATGATTGCCCATGCTATCACGATGCGACAAACTGCCCTCGAGCGGAATTGTGATAATTTCCATATCATGATGCGCATGTGTGCCAAAACCCATTCCGGCGGCAATACAATCATCATTTAGCACTCGAAGTGCGCCAAATTGAACCCGATCTGAATCAAAATAATTGGCAAACGAAAACGAATAATTGGCTTGGAGCCAACCATAATCGGCTTTGCCTCGGCTGTTGGATGGAATTAATTTGGTCGTCATTTTTATTTTATAAATGGATTTTTGAATATTTATATTTGCAAATTTCGTAATAATTTAATTGATTTGTAGTTATATTAGCAAAAAACATTACAAATGAATACAATTCCAGTTTATTTTATGCCTGGTTTGGCAGCAAGTCCAGCTATTTTTGAGAGAATTGCAATGCCAAAAAGTCAATTTGAAATGTATTTTTTAGAATGGCAAATTCCGCTTGATAGCGAAAGTTTGTCAGATTATGCCAAAAGAATGACCCTCAAGATTGAGCACAAAAATCCTGTTTTAATTGGTGTTTCTTTTGGTGGGATATTAGTACAAGAAATGGCAAAGCATATTGTGACACAAAAAACCATCATCATTTCGAGTATCAAAACCAATCTCGAAATGCCACGTCGCATGAAAATTGCCAAACAAACCAAAGCTTACAAATTGATTCCGATGGATTTGTTGTTGAATATTGAAAAGTTGGCTCATTTTTCTTTTGGAAAAAAAATCAATAAGCGTATTCAGTTGTATGAAAAATTTCTTTCTGTTCGTGACAAAAAATATTTGGATTGGGCAATAGAACAAGTTATTCTTTGGAACTGTGATACCGTGAGCCAAGACGTGGTTCATATTCATGGCGATAATGACGATGTTTTTCCAATCAAATACATAACCAATTGCATTGTCATAAAAGGCGGCACGCATATTATGATTTTGAACAAATATAAATGGTTGAACGAAAATTTGCCAAAAATAATACTATCAAAATCAAATAAGTAGCTCTTTTTTGTTCTAAATTTGTGGTCTTAATTCTGGTCATGAAAAAAACAATAGTATTCGGTTTGATTATTTCCTTTGCAGCAATATTGATTTATGCCACTTCTGAAAAGAAAGCAAATTTGCACTTTGGTACTACTCAATTTGTGCCTTCAAAAATTGATTTTGCAGATGAATTTGCTCCGCTTCAAATTGTCGATGTTAAAGAACGATTTGAGCGCGAGTTATTGATTAATGCCAATCTTGATGCTTCGACCTTGTTGATTATCAAACGTGCGAATCGGTTTTTTGGAATAATCGAGCCTATATTGAAAAAAAATAATGTGCCGGATGATTTTAAATATTTGGCCGTTATTGAAAGTGCTTTGACCAATGCTACTTCGTCTTCTGGAGCAAAGGGTTTTTGGCAATTTATGACGCCTACTGCAAAAGAAAAAGGTTTGGAAATTTCAGAATTTGTTGATGAACGCTATGATTTGGAAAAGTCAACCCAAGCGGCTTGTGACTATTTGATTGATGCAAAAGCCAAATTTGGATCTTGGACTTTGGCAGCTGCTTCTTATAATGCAGGCATGAGTGGTGTGTCTAAGCAAATGGAATTACAAAAAGTAGATAACTATTATGATTTGTTGCTGAACGACGAAACCTCGCGTTATGTTTTTAGAATCTTGGCGCTCAAGGCGATCATGAAAAACCCTGAAGCGTATGGGTTTGAAGTGAATGCTAAAGAACTTTATGAAAATATACCGGTTCAAAAATTGGATATCGATTCTACAATTGCAGATTTGTCTGTGTTTGCAAAAGGGCAGGGTATCAACTATAAGATTTTGAAAATTCACAACCCTTGGTTGCGCGACAAAAAGTTGGGCAATCCAAATAGAAAACATTATACGGTTTTGATTCCAACCTCGGGATATTAAGTTTTGTTTTATTTTATTCGGCTATTTTGAAAGCTATTGTTTTGACACGTTTTGATTGTTGTTCTTCTATGGTTTCGGTTTGAATCATTTTTTGGGCTGTAGGGTTTTCAAATACTTGTGCCATGTTTTTGATGATTCCGAATGGTATTTCTTTTTGCAAAAGCTTGGTTTGCAGTTCGTCTGTTGTTATTTCTTTGATTTTGGTTTGCAATATTTGTTGTAATAATGTTCGGTTCGTAAGTCTTGCTTGGTTGTTGTGGAACAAAGTGGTGTCTGAAATATTTAAATATTGAAATAAATTGTTGCTTTGTTTATCGCTTCCAATGGCCAATACTATTGATTGATGATCTTTGGTTTGAAAAATTTCGCCATAGGGTGCGATGTTTGGATGCAAACTTCCTTGTCGTTCTGGAATTTGATTTTGCATCAAATAGTTGGTTGCTTGATTTGCAAGGCTTGCAATGGCACTTTCATAGAGGGATACTGATATTTGTTTTGGTTTTTGGTCAAAGGTTTGTTCGTATAGGGCAACAAGAATGGCTTGTTTGAGTTGGTGTGCGGCAAATAGATCGATGATTGCGATTGGAAATTTGGTAGGTGGGCTGTTTGATTGTCCGTTCATGTGCATAAATCCGGTTTCGGCTTGTAGTACCAAATCATAGGCGAGGCGTGGATTGTTGTCTTCAAATCCTGAAATAGTGGCATATATTATTTTTGGGTTTAGGAGTTTTAGGGCTTCAAATGTGAGATTAAATTTGTGATAATCGGCTTGTTTGAAGTTTAGGATCACGATATCTGTTTGTTTGATATGGTCTTGTAGTTGTTGTATGTCGTCTGGGTTGAAAAAGTCTAATAGTAGGTTTTTTTTGTTGTAGTTGATGGCGGCATAATAGGCAGATATTGGGTTGTCTGGGTTTTCGGTGGCTAATTTCCATTGTCTTGTGATATCGCCTTTTGTTGCTTTGTTTTCGATTTTAATGACTTGGCAACCGAGTTCTGAAAAAAAGCTACCTACGGATGGCCCGGCTAGTACGCTGGCGAGTTCTAATATTTTTAGTTTTGAAATTTGCATGGTTGTTGGTGTATTGATGCTTTTTGATTTTTACTTTTTTGTCTTTGGACTATGTGGAATAAGGTCTTTAAAACGGAAAAGGTCTAAATTCGCCCCGATGTAGCGGTATCCTTTTTGTTTTTTTTTCGTTTCAGAAAAAAAACAAAAAGATATAGCGTGCAGCGGGACGGTTGGTTTGTAGAACGGTTGGTGTGCGCCAAAAATAAAAAAAAGGTTATATTTGGTTTTGGTCTGCGATGGTTAGGGCTTGGCTAATGATGTCCAGTCCTTCGTCGATTTGTGCTTGTGTAATGGTCATGGGTGGGGCGATAAATATGTAGCCCCAGCGCACAAAGGTGTATAGACCGAGTTCTCGGAGTTTTGTAGCGATTTGGTTCATGACGGTCATTTCGGGGAGTGTTGCGTTGAAGGGTGCCATGAGTTGGTAGGGGTTTTTGCTTTTGATGATATCGAGACAGCCCAAGAGTCCTTTGTTTCTAAATTGTCCTATGGAGGGGTGTTTTTGGCGTAGTTTTTGGATTTGGGTTTCTAAATAGGCACCCATTTTGTTGGTGTTTTCGATTAGATTATCTGTTTCATAAATATTTATAACGGCCAATGCGGCTGCCATGGCTACGGGATGTGAGTTGTAGGTAAGTCCAAGCCAAAGTGTTTGGTCATCAAATTTGGCGGCTATGGTGTCTGTAACGGTGAGGCAGCCTAATGGGAGGTATGATGATGTGAGTCCTTTTGCCATGCAAATCATGTCTGGAATGATGTCGCTATGCTCGAATCCAAACCATTTTCCGGTGCGGCCAAAACCGCTCATTACTTCGTCTGCGATGAATAGGATTTCATATTTTTCGCATAGTTTTTTGATTCCTTTTAGGTATCCTTCGGGATAGTGTAGGCAGCCAGAGGAGCCGCTTTCGCCTTCAAATAGAAAGGCAGCAATGGTGTGTGGTCCTTGATATTTGATGGTTCTTTCAACCGCGTCTAGGCTCCATTTTAGTTTGGTTTCGTTGTCTTGATCTGCCAAACCATAAAAGTCATAAGGGTCATCAAGGTGGAAGATATTGGGCACTTGTTGTGCGTCTGAATATAGTTTTCGGGGGTCGCCACCTGCGGTCATGCTGGCATAGGATGCGCCATGAAAGCCACGGTATCTGCCAAATATTTTGTGTTTTCCTGTGTATAGTCGTGCCAATTTGATGGCGTTGTCTATGGCGGTGGCGCCGCAGAGTGTAAAAAAGGATTTGTTGAGGTTTCCTGGACAAATTTGGGCAATTTTTTTGGCCAATTTGGCTCTAATCTCGGTGGTACACGATGGCGTTACATAGCTTACTTTTTGCATTTGTGCTACAACAGCTTCGGTAATGCGCTGGTCACCGTGACCGATATTAACAGACATAAGCCCACTCGAAAAGTCGATAATCCGTTTGCCATCTGGTTCATAGAGATATACGCCATCAGCACGATCTATCACGATTGGGTTTAAATTTCGTTGTGCTGCCCATGTAAATAGGCTGTATTGTTTGCTATCATCGATAATTTGTTGTGTTGTCATTTTGTTTTTTGTATAAATGTATGTGATTGTGTTGCAAATTTATACTTTTTTGTGAGAGTAGGGGTGGGTTGGTGTTTGTTTTTTGTTAAATTTTGTTGCTGAATCTTGATTGGAAAGTCAAAATTCAATTTTATTGAGTTTGATAAACTTGTTTTTTTTAAAATGAATTTTATTTATGAATCACAAAATGTTTATTATTTTCTATTCAGAATTTAAACAAAAATAGTTATTTGACTAACATTTATAAAAAAAACAGAGATTTTTGATAAAATGTACTATAAAATAACCCAAAAAGCTCGTGCTAAAATTTTTATTAAAAAAAAAATGCAATCTTTGCAAAAGCAAATTGTTTTTATGACTTTCAATCCACAACCGCTTTTGTTTGAACCCATTTTAAAAGAAAGAATTTGGGGAGGTACAAAACTAAATTCCGTTTTTGGCAAGAAAATTATATCTGAATATACTGGCGAAAGCTGGGAATTATCAAGTATAGAAGGTTCTGAAAGCGTTGTAAGCAATGGGATATATGCCAATCAAACATTGAATGAACTTATAGAAAAATACGCCGAAGAAATTTTGGGGACAACCGTTTTGGCGCGTTTTGGAAAACAGTTTCCGCTATTATTCAAATATTTGGATGCCCGAGAAGCACTCTCAATACAAGTGCATCCCAATGATGAAGTTGCCCAGAAAAGACACCAATCATTTGGAAAAACCGAAATGTGGTATGTAGTGGAAGCTCAAGAGAACGCAAAAATTATAGTTGGATTTGAACCCAAAACAACACGACAAAAATTTCAAAATGCTATTGCAAACCAACAAATCACTAGCCTTTTGACCGAAAAAAAGGCTAAAAATGGAGATGCGTTTTTTATAAAAACCGGCACCATTCACGCTATAGGAGCCGGAATTTTGATTGCCGAAATACAGCAAACTTCAGACATCACCTATCGAATATATGACTTTGATCGCAAAGATGCCAACGGCAACACCCGCGAGCTTCACCTTGATTTGGCATTTGAAGCCATCGATTTTGACGCCAAAGACGCACAAATTGACTATCAAACCAAACCCGATATAGCAAACAAAATGATTGATTGTCAATATTTTACAACAAACATTATCTGCTTACAAACCAATTTGTCTGTTTCAAAAACACCAAGTAGCTTTAGGGTATATATGTGTGTAGAAGGAAGTTTCAGCATAACTTTGAACCAAAAATGTTTTACCTATCAAAAAGGCGACACGATCCTAATTCCAGCAGTTATGACGCATTTTTTGATCTCAGGAAAAGCCACAATTTTAGAAATATTTATAAAATAGCCATAAATAGAAAGTTTATTTGTATTTTTGCACCCAAATTAAATTAAAAAACCAAAAAATGGCCAATATCAAGAATTTAAAAAAAGACATCAACTACGTTTTAGGCGATATTATCGAAGCAGTATATCTGTTTGAAATTACCACAACTGGAAAACCAACTACAGAAACCAACGCATTAATCGATGAAGCGATAGCAGCTTTTGATGTTTTGATCACTAGAGTGAACCAAAAAAATGTTGAAAACAAAAAATCACACTTCAAACAAATCAACACAGATTTAGAACAAGTTGCAAATCAATTGATTACAAAAATAAACGATTTACAATAAAAAATCCACAAAAAAAGCTTTTATTTTTTTGAAATTATAAATTTCAATATTATATTTGCCACAGATTTGCCAGCGTAGCTCAGTTGGCTAGAGCAGCTGATTTGTAATCAGCAGGTCGTGGGTTCGAGTCCCTCCGCCGGCTCCAAAAACCATAACTTTGTTATGGTTTTTTTTTGTTCGATCTATTTGATTTTTTTTTTGGCGCACACCTCCGCTATCACACACTACTTGTCCCGCTGCACGCTATATCTTTATTTGGTTTTTGAAAAAAAAACCAAATAAAGGATGCCGCTGCATCGGGGCGATTTTAGACTTTTTGGGTTTTGAAATCAATTCTACAAAATTTCTGTCGAAAACAATTTTTTCTATTCACAGCAATATATCTTGCAGCGACAAGCGTGAGGGCAAAGGCGGAGCTCTTTTGGGGCTGGCGTTTTTCAGCCAGCCCCAAAAAGCGGGAGCCGGAGACCGACCCGAAGGGGCACGCCCAAAAAAAGCTATAAATACTTGATTTTTATTGTTTTATGATTTTTTTTGAGATGGTTTTGGATGATGTTTCGGGTGTCACGATTGTTGGACATGGGCACCAAAATGTTTTTGAGGATATCGCTATTGTGTATCTGAAAATTGAGATTGAAGTAGGCAAAACCTTTATATATCCCGTTTTCTATCCACACGGCGCTGCGCTCGTCATAGGTTCGCCCTTTGTCTAAAAGGATGAAATTTTTGTTTGCATAGCTATTTTTAGAGATAAATTCTTGAACACGGGCGTTGTATGTATCTGGGGTTTCCGCTTGAATGCAGGCACCGTTACACTCTTTTATTTTGTATTGAAAACACGCATTTTGGGTGTCATATATGCCGTTAAGTTTTTGACAAAGTGCATATTGTGCTGATATTCGATAAAGGGCGTCGCGACCTTCGGTGATGGATTCAAAAACAGTAATCTCGGTTTGTTTTGGGTCTATTTTTTGCAATTTTAGATTCAAATAGCCGTTTTGATCTTGCACAGCATAAATTGCAAAATTAAAAATACTCTTGCGCTGGGCACGATTCAAGATTGGTTTGTGGGTTTTTATGGCGTCACTTTCTTTGAGTAGCGCAATAAGCTCGGTGCCAGATTCTTCGACTTTAACTTCAAAAACAGCAGTTTGTATTTTTCGTGATTTGGTGTCGGTGCCGCCAAAGTGTTGGTTGATTCGTTTTTTGATATTGTTGCTTTTGCCAATATATATGATGTCGCCAGATTGGTTGTAAATATAATAAATGCCTGTTTTGTTGGGCATTTTTTGCAGTATTTCTAGTAGTTTTGGCTCGAGGCTCGCCTTTGGTTTTTGGGCAATTTCGGTTTTGATTTGGTTGGTTACAATGGTTTTTTGTGTGTCTTTGTCCAATAGCATTTTGAACAGTTTTACGGTTGCCATAGCGTCACCGTTGGCTCGGTGACGGTCTGTCAATGGAATTCCGAGTGCGCGAACCAGTTTTCCGAGACTATACGAGGGTTGTTCTGGAATCAAAATTTTTGATAATTCTACAGTGCAAAGGGTTTTTATGTCAAAATCATAACCCAATCTTGCAAATTCGGTTTTTAGAATTCTGTGGTCAAAAGTGGCATTGTGCGCTACCAATATACAGTTTTGGGTGATTTCGATAATGCGCTTGGCAACTTCAAAAAATTTTGGTGCCATTCTCAACATTTCGTTATTGATTCCTGTGAGTTTGACTACAAATGGTTGTATTGGAATTTCGGGATTTATGAGGCTAATAAACTGATCTGTAACATCTTGCCCATCAAATTGGTATATGGCTATTTCGGTAATTCCTTCTTCGTTGAATTGCCCTCCTGTGGTTTCTATGTCTAATATTGCATACAAATTTTGAAACTTTAAGATTTATCTTTTCGTTTTTTGTCTCTGATTTTTAGCATATTTCTATTTACAGAACCATGGGTTTTCTTTTTGGTTTTTGATGGTCCACCAAGGTTCACTTTTGTGTTTTTCTTGGCTTTGTCGTGAAAGGCTCCATCACCATCTAATTTAGGTTTTTTTAACAAAAATTTAAAAGGTTGTAACTCCTTTTCTGGTGCAATTAGCAATAGTGATTGCTCAACTTCTGACGGAAATGGAGCAATTTGAAGTGCTGTATTCATCAACAATTCGATTTCTATTTTAAAATCTTCTTCGCGAGGCGTAAAAAAACTAATTGCGGTGCCCGTCGCATCGGCTCGCCCCGTTCTACCAATTCTGTGCATATACAGTTCTGGATATTCTGGAATTTCAAAATTGATGACGTGTGTAATGTTTGATATATCAAGACCACGTGCCATTATATCGGTAGTGATAATGCCACGAAGCAAACCATCCTGAAATGATGCCATGGTACTTAATCGATAATTTTGTGATTTATTGGAGTGAATCACGCCAAACTGACCTTGAAAATCTTCGTCTATTCGCTCATGAAGCATATCGGATATTTTTTTGTTGTTTACAAAAATCAAAACCCGACTCATATCTTCATTTTGTGCCAACAAGTGTTTGAGCAAATTTATTTTAGTATTAAAGTTGGTCACTTGATACGTGATTTGGCTAATGTTTTCTAAGGGTGTTCCTGATGCCGCAAGGCTAACTTCTTGAGGAAAATCAAAAAAATCGTTTAATATAGCATCAACTTCTTCTGTCATTGTTGCAGAAAAAAGTATATTTTGTCGTTTGGTTTTCATCATCGCCAATATTGAAGTTAGCTGAACCCGAAATCCCAAATTGAGCATTTCGTCAAACTCATCAATTACCAATTTTGCGGTGTCCTCAAACCGAAGTACATTGTCTAAAGCCAAATCCATAACCCGTCCTGGCGTGCCAACCAAAATATCAATCCCTTGATAAACCGCAGTTTTTTGGGTATTAATGTTTACACCACCATATATTCCAAGGGTGCGAACAGACATATATTTGGTCAATTTTTCGACCTCTTCCACAACTTGAACTACCAATTCTCGAGTGGGTACAAGCACAACAATTTTTGGTGTATGACCTGTTGTAAACTTGAAAAGTTTCAATAATGGTAACAGATATGCAAATGTTTTTCCGGTGCCCGTTTGAGCGATTCCCATCATATCTCGTCCAGACATTATCACCGAAAATGATTTTTCTTGAATGGGTGTCGGTGTCAAAAAACCTAAATCGTCAACCGCTTTTTGTAAAGATTTTGGAAGATTGAACTGCTCAAAAGTACTCATAAACTTGAATTTCGTGCAAATATAAGCTAAAATATACGAATAGAAATTTTTGTAACCTTGGCTTATTCATTTTTTTGAATTAAAATCAATTCATTGTGGTGTTCCACCCTTGGAATTTGCGATATTTTGACCGTTTTGGAATCCAATTGTGCAATATATTTTTTGTTTCGTTGGTTATCTGTTTCATTCAAACACATGGTATTGAATAATACAAAGCCTTTGCAGTCAAGCGATTGTATAACTTTTTTTGTAAAATAATCTTCAAACAAAAAGTTCGGCATAACCGTATCTTGAAAAATATCAATTACAATCAGATCATAACTTTTTTGGTTTTTGAGAATAAATTCAAAAGCATCGTCCATCACAATTTCAAAATTTGGAATTTCGTTCAATTTGAAATATTTATTTGCGATTTCGATGATGTTTTTGTCAATTTCTACTCCGGTGATGCGACCTTCAAATTTGATTTCGTCAACCAATGTTTTAACAACACTGCCTCCTGCAACACCCAAAATCAAAATTTCTTTCATTTTTTTAATATTATGAAAACCAATATGTTGCATGCCTTTTCTCAATATTCGTTGCAAACTTCCGTAGGAATAGTTGGTGTTTTTTGAGTCTAAAACCAAGGCGCCATTGTTCCACGAAATTTCAATCGTATTACTCAGCTTAGATTTTTGTTCAAAAATAAGAATCGGTATAAAATAGCTCAACAGTTTTTTAATCATTTTTTTTATCAAAAATAAAGGAAAAAGTTTAGTTTTACGCCAAAAAATAGAATGAAACGACAAATATATAAGTGGCTATTTTTCAGACTAATGGGTTGGAAAATCACGGGAGAAATAGACAAATCGATACTCAAAAGTATCTTTATTGTGGTGCCACACACCAGCTGGGTAGATTTTTTTGTAGCTTTTTTTACTCGGGGCATAATCCAAATGGATATCAATTGGGTTGGCAAAAAAGAATTATTTGACTCTCCAATTGGTTGGTATTTTCGATGGATGGGGGGTGAGCCTTTGGACAGAAAAGGCGGTTTGAACACCGTTGATAGCATTTCAGAAATATTCAAAAAACGAAATGTTTTTAGATTAGGTATTTCGCCAGAAGGCACCCGAAAAAAAGTAAAAGTATGGAAATCAGGATTTTATTTCATTGCACAAAATGCAAAAATACCAATAATTCCAATCGCATTTGATTTTGATAAAAAGACGGTCGTGTTTCATCCCGCTTTTTATACCACAGGAAATAAAGACCAAGATTTTGAATTTTTGATGCAATATTTTGTTGGTATAAATGGCAAAATTGCAAACAATAGTTTTTCAAATAATTGATAGTTCAGTTGTAAAATTTTTTCGCATTTGAAAATTATCTAAAAAAAAGCTGCCTTTTCAGACAGCTTTTTTAAAAATATATAATTTTTATTTTTTCAAACATTTTGCAACTACATTTTGTCCAGTTTCATTGACAAATTTTATCAAATACATCCCAGATTTTTGCAAACTAACATCAAGAATGTGTTGTCCAACATCCATTTTTTTGGTTAACACTAAACGTCCATTAAGGTCAAAAATCGAGGTTGTCATTGGTACAAAAATTTGCATTTCCAATTGATTTTGAACAGAATTTGACGTTAATTCTACTCCAAATTTTTTCAAACTGTTATTTTCAATATCTCCTACAGTAAGGTTTTGCACAAATTGGTATCCAAATGTTACCGAGTTGCCAACTTCTGTTCCATTAGCATCTACTTGATAAAATTTGAATGTATATAAAACATCTGCCGTAGGACTTATACCTGAGCTGTTGTTATAAAAATGATCAAAATTACCGTTTTCGCCATTTCCATCTATTGGATCAGGATTATCTGGATATGAATTTCCCGCAGTAATGCTCCCAAAACAAACCCCTCCAAAACAAAGCTGAACATCGCCACCGCTTGCATTTGTCATTGACACACATTTTATTTTCACGATGGTAGGCGTACTCGAGTTGTTATATACTTTATAATTCAAATAAGCACCATTTCCGCTATTTGTAAAAAACAAAAAATTTGAACCATCATTAATTGGTGTCCCATCTATTTGTTTAACTTCTATTTGCGCCAAGACTTGCAATTGTATTAGCAATAACGTACCTAAAATCAAATTTTTTAATAAAATTTTCATTATTGAATTACGATTTTTTCTGTCCAACTTTTGTTTTCAGTATTCATTTTGGCCATGTATATTCCTTTTTGTAAATGGCTTAAAACAATTGGCTCATTTTTTGAAACCTGTTTGGCTTCAAAGACAACTTTGCCCAAAACATCGACAATGGCTATGTTTACGGCGGTTTCTGTTTGCAAATACAGGATTCCAGTAGTTGGATTTGGATATGCAACTGTTTGAAATTTATCTGTGGTTTCTATCCCCAAGGCTGAAGTTGAAATGACGTTGGCTTTGTTTGATATTGTTCCAAAATTACCTACAAAAGAGCTGTATAAAGATATATCATTGGCATCAGATATTTCTATACCATGTGGTGTTGATCCGCCACTCCATCCATCGCCAAATGAATCCAAAAGCTGGATCGTATAACAAATACCAACGGGTAAAGTAACATTTTGTATAATAGTAGTGTTTGCATCTTGACCTCCGCCATTGGCAAGACCTATATATGGCCCACCTGAAGCAACAATAACGCCTACATTATTCTTAATTTTCCATGACATTTCGGTAGGATAATTATCGGTATATATTTTTACAACGATATTTTCTGGAACTTGAACTGCACTTTTTACACCCAAATTATTTTCTAAAAAACTAGGACTGAAAGTTGTTCCTCCATTTACAGCTGCAATTTCAAAACTATAAGCCGCCGTTGGATCAAATGTATAACTATCAAAAGTTAAGCTTTTGGTCACAAAACGACCAACTGTACCTGTAAAAGTTTTATTTGCTACTACATTTCCATTTTCTTTCAAATTCAAGTTGATTGAGGTGAGTGTGTTTTCGCCATAATTTTTGATTTTGGCGATTGCAGCTCCTGATGAAGCACAAAAACCATTTTCAACTGCAAGTGCATGAGCATTGTTTTGGGTGCCAACAAGGGGTGTTGCACAACCAGTATTGATTCCAGAACGAATCACTGCAGATGAAGCCTGATCTATTAATGTCACGATTCCATTTGGACAAATTCTAAAAACAGATGGAAAATATGTAATTTGATACAAACTACCAATATTAGACCCATCAATGATTGGATATGGCGTGCCAGCTACCCAATTTCCTTGTGTGTTTGTTCCCGTTCCGTTCAAATCTGCAAGACTTGTATTGGCATCGCCCTCTACAAACAAAACCACAACCTCGTTTGAGGCATCAACCCCGTAAGCTTCATAAATATCGTCTAATGCTTTGGTATTGTGATAGTTCCAGCATGGTCCACACCATGTTGCCGATACATCAATAATTACGGTCTTTCCGGCGGACAAATAGTCAGAAAGTTTGTGAGAAACGCCATTTATATCTACCGCATCAAAGTCGGGCGCTACACTGCCTGAAGCAATTTGAGCGTTTGAAACACTTAGATAAAATCCAAATAATAATAGTAAAATTTTCTTCATAATAAGTTGGTTTTGTTGGTTTTAAAATACAAGCTACGAATATAATATAAATTTTCTTACAAAAACTATTTGTGGTTGTTATTTAAAGAAATAAATATTTTTTACTAGTTTTTTCAAAAAAAAAAAATAGTTACAACATTCAAAAGTAAATAAGAATTTCGCTTAAAAATCAAAAATATTAATTTTCTTCAAAAACCTGAACCTCATTTATATTAGCAGCACGAACATTGATAACCGTATTGTTTTGATCCACCACAAAAGCTACAAAACTCAGGTTGTTTGCATCCTTGATTTTTGTTGAAACCGTTGTTTCAAAATGTTTCAAAATAGTTTGACCGTTTGTCGTGTTTTCTGAAATTAAATCACCCAAAATAGGTGTCAAAGAGCTTCGCAACACATGATTATGTTCAAAATCAAACAAGGTGTGATTTGGAAATTTGAGACCAAAATAGGTCGTATAATCCTCTTGGTCAAAAATTAATTTGTTTTCTAAAACACAGACAACCAATCGAATATTTTCAAATTTTGCCGCAAATTTGATAGACACATCAAGGGCAATATTTTGATTAGTTCTTGACGAACTAATTTTTAGGCCGAGACCACAATTGTTGCCCGTTTGGTTTTTTACTTGTGCCAAATTTTTTGGTTCAGGCGCAGACCAAACCAAAGTTCGATTAAGTCGAGATTGTGGCAACGCCAAATCATTTTGTGGTGAAATTAAGTCTTTTAATGGTTTAATATCAGCATAATTAAAAGGATCATTCCCGCTATGAATTGCAACAAAAACGGCATTGATGTTGGTGTCTTCTTCTAATTTTTTGATAGCAAAAGCCACACGCGCACAATTGCCACACCAAGTGCCGGTATAGTCTTCTACCAAAACTCTTTTTTTGAAATAACCAGGAATCGCAACCGCATCTGTTGTTGTATCTGGTTGATTTTCAATAATTATGGTATCCGAACAAGCAAATATTGAAAATAGAAATAGACTCGAAAAATATTTTTTTAACATTCTCAACTTTTTAAAATCAAACAAATAAAATACAAATTTGTTGCAATTTAAAATTATTTATTCATTTATTTGTAAAAAAAACAAAATGTATAGAATTTATATTTTTTTGATGTTGCTAAGCACTACTTTATATGCACAAAAAAAACTGCCAAATTTACAGCTTACAAATCTTGATGGAAAAGTCATTGACCTGAAAACTGATTTTATCGAAAAAGACAAATTATATGTTTTTTCGTTTTGGGCAACTTGGTGCGGCCCTTGTATCGAAGAGTTGGAAGCTATAAATGAGCTTGAAGCAGATTGGAAAAAATCTTTAAATTTTGAAATTTTGGCGATTTCTACAGATGATTCTCGTACTCAAAAGCGTGTAAAACCACTTGTAAATGGCAAAGATTGGGCATTTGAAGTTCTCTTAGACACCAACCAAGATTTTAAGCGGGCACTTTCAATTGTCAATATTCCTTATTTGATAGTGGTCAAAAATGGCGATATTGTACACGTTCAAAGTGGCTATGCTGCAGGTGCCGAAAAAGAACTTTTTGAAATACTGAAACAATTATAACATGAAAAAGCTTGTAGTGGCGGTGGTAATACTGTTTTCTGTTTTTGGGTTTGGGCAACAAAAAGGAAATTTTTTTGGTAGTTTTGAGTCCAATTCACAGTGGTATTTGAATGACAAAGGCTTGATCAACGAATTTGATTTGCCTGTATTGCAACCCGAAAATCCGTTAAGATCCAATACTTATGCGCAATTCAATTATCAACAAAAAAATTGGACAACAGGATTTCAGGTCGAAAGTTATCAGCAAAAAGCATTATTAAACTACAATCCGGGCTATGAAAAAACCAATATTGGCAGTTATTTTTTAGCATACAAATCAAAAAAATTAGATTTTACTGTAGGATATTTTTTCGAGCAATTCGGAAGCGGTTTGATTTTTAGAACCTGGGAAGACCGCAGTTTGGGCATTAATAATGCCCTTCAAGGTGCAAAATTGGTCTGTCGTCCAACAAACTATTTTAGCCTAAAAACCATTTTTGGATTTCAACGCTCTGGTTTTGAAGTAGTAAAAAATCCCGTTTTTGGTGGCGATGCCGAGTTTAATCTGTCAAAATTATTAAATTTTAAAGTTTCCGAAATGGCTTTCGCAATATCATATATAGGTAGAAACGAAGTAACGAACATCGAAAATCAAAATTTTTCTAATTTAACATCAGCCTATGCTGCAAGATTTAATTTTTCAGACAAAAATTTTTATGGATCAACCGAATTTGATTTTAAATCAAACGATGCCATCGTGCGAGACCATCAAATCAAAAATGATTTTATAAAATCAGGCACTGCGTTGTTGCTCAATCTCGGATTTTCAAAAAAAGGTTTTGGTCTCGACACCAGCTTTAGACGATTAGAAAATATGGGCTTTTTTTCAGAAAGAAGCGCAAAAGGAAACCCATTCAATGACAAAATCTTGAACTTCATCCCAAGTTTGACAAAGCAACACCATAGCAATTTGGCCAATATTTATAGCTATCAAGCCCAAGCAAATGTGATTTTGAATGACGAATCGTTAGTAAAAACTGGCGAAATTGGTGGTCAAATCGACGTGTTTTATAATTTCAAAAAAGGCAGTTTTTTTGGCGGAAAATACGGTACAAAACTTGCTGCCAATTTTTCAAATTGGAATGCCCTTGGAGGCACATTTGTGATTTCATTTCCACAAGATTATAAAACTGATTTTTTTGGCTTTGGCAAAAAATATTATTCAGATGCCAATGTCGAAATTTCCAAAAAATGGAATTCAAATTGCCGTTCCAACCTTTCATACATCAACCAATATTACAACAAAAAATTAATTGAAGAAACATATAATTTAGTCAAAACCAGTATTTTGACTACAGAAACAACCTATAAATTGAGTGGTTCAAAATCAATAAAATGGCAAATAGAACACTTGTGGGCAAATACCGACAAAAAAAATTGGATTGCCACATTAATAGAATACAGCCCCAATACCAATTTTGGATTTTACCTCTCAGATATGTATAATTATGGAAACGAATATCAATCACGTCGCAACCATTATTACAATTTTGGAGCCTCATTCAGCAAAAATGCAAGCAGAATAGCACTCAATTTTGGACGTCAGCGCGGCGGCCTTGTTTGCGTTGGCGGCGTATGCCGGTTTGTACCCGAAAGCAGCGGTTTGTCACTCACATTCAACACATCATTTTAATCAATATAAAACCATTTCATTTTTTGGCGCACACCACCCGTCTCGCACACCACCCGTCCCGCTGCACGCTATATCTTTTTTTGGTTTTTTTCAAAAACCAAAAAAAGGATGCCGCTACATCGGGGCGAATTTAGACTTTTTTGTGTTTTCAAGACGTTATTTGTTGGGTGATGATTTTTAACCGCT
>JAYTNQ010000248.1:0-3804 GCA_043748255.1 Bacteroidota bacterium | reverse complement strand
AACCTTTTTTATTTAAAAATTAAGTAAAAAACACTTCGATTTTCAAACCAAACTTTCTTTTTTTTCGTATATAGAGAAAGCACAGATTTTTTATTTGTTTTATTTGTTTTTATTTTTTGTTGTTAATCATGTCGTTATTTGGTTAGTATCGACATGATGATGTTAAAAGCCCAATTATCATTTCAGGTTGGGCTTTTTTTATATATTTTTGTTCCCTTTACAATCAATTTAATTTAATGATGAAAAAATCACTATTTTTTTTATTTTTCGGTATTATTAGCTCGGTTTTTTCGCAAAATATATCTGGCGTTATCCAAGACGAATCTGGAACACCAATAGAAAACGTTCATATTTTGAATTCAAAATCAAATATACACATTCATACAGATGAGTTTGGTAATTTTGATATTAAAAACACTAACATAGGAGATGTTTTACAACTTTCGGGCTTGGGATATAAACAAACCGATTATATTGTCACCGCTTCAAAAAATATAATTATTTTAGAATCAGATAGTTATAAACTAAACGAAGTGGTTATTGAACCCAAATTAAATGCGATGAATATTATTTCGAAAATGGATTTGCAAACTGCTCCAGTAAATTCGTCACAAGAGGTTTTAAGAAAAGTGCCAGGTTTGTTCATAGGTCAACATGCAGGCGGAGGCAAGGCAGAGCAGCTTTTTTTGAGAGGTTTTGATATTGATCACGGAACAGATATTGCGATTTCTGTAGATGGAATGCCCGTCAATTTGGTTTCACACGCACACGGCCAAGGCTATGCTGATTTACATTTTTTGATTCCAGAAACCATCGAAAAAATTGATTTTGGCAAAGGCACTTACTATGCCAACAAAGGCGATTTTGCTACTACAGGCTATGTTTCTTTTTTTACAAAAAATAAAGTTAATAGCAGTATTAGTACTGAATTTGGGCAATTTAATAGCTTCAAAACCGTTGGTGTTTTTAATTTATTAGAAAAACAAAAGCAAGAAAACGCCTATATCGCTACAGAATATGTACAAACAGATGGTTATTTTGATGCTTCTCAAAATTTAAAAAAAATGAATTTGTTTGGCAAATACACTAATGTTTTTGATGATAACTGTACGTTTTCAATAATTTTTTCCCATTTTTCGAGTCAGTGGGACGCCTCCGGACAGGTACCGCAAAGGCTAATCGATGCTGGTTTGATTTCGAGATTTGGCGCTATAGACGATACCGATGGCGGCACAACATCGAGGTCGAATTTGAACCTATCTTTACGAAAAGTTATTGACCAAAATAGCTCCATAAAAGCCACAGTTTTTTATTCTAAATATGATTTTGAATTGTATTCAAATTATACTTTCTTTTTGAATGATCCCGTCAACGGTGACCAAATTCGTCAAAAAGAAAGCCGCTCTATTTTTGGATCCAATATCGAATGGCTCAAAAAACAAACAGCTTCTAATTTTCAAATTGGTTTTGGTTTTAGAAATGATGCCACCCAAAACACAGAATTATCGCATACATTGCAGCGATATATCACATTAGAGACATTAAAATTAGGCGACATCAACCAAACAAATCTTTTTTCTTATTTGAATGTTGAATTTGATTTTGGTAAATTTAAAATAAACCCCGCTTTCAGAATTGATTATTTCAAATTTGATTATCAAGACAAATTAGCCTCTTTTTTTAAAACCCAAACTGAAAACCAAGTCAAATTTTCGCCCAAATTAAATTTTATTTACACAGAAAGTCATAATTTGCAATGGTATCTTAAATCTGGTTTTGGTTTCCATTCTAATGACGCTCGTGTTGTTGTTGCAAAAACTGGAAATCCCGTTTTACCGACCGCTTTTGGGGCAGATTTTGGAGTTATTTTTAAACCTGTACCAAAATTATTAATCAATTCGGCACTTTGGGTTTTAAATTTAGATCAAGAATTGGTTTATGTTGGCGACGCTGCCGTTGTGCAACTTTTGGGCAAAACCAAGCGTTACGGTATAGATTTTGGCTTGAGATACCAACTCAATGATTATTTGTTTTTAGACACAGATCTCAACTATACCCATGCCAGAAAAGCAGATTTAACAGAGGGGCAAAATTTTATTCCTCGGGCACCAGATTTTACCGCTACAGGTGGTTTGAGTTTAAATAATTTTAAAAAATTGTCTGGCGGTTTTCATTTTAGATATTTAAAATCCCGACCCGCAAATGAAGATAATTCAATTGTTGCAAAAGGCTATTTTGTACATGACTTGAATCTCAATTATGATTTTGGAGAAATATTATTTGGAATTTCAGCCGAAAATATTTTTAATGTGGATTGGAACGAAACACAATTTGCCACAGAAAGTAGATTAAAAAGCGAAAGCCAAAGCGTTGAAGAACTACACTTCATACCAGGAACTCCATTTTTTTTGAAAGCAAAAATAACATATCAGTTTTAACACCAACTATTTATAGCAATTTGTAGCAGTTTGACTCTAAAATCAATTCAAAGCAAAAGGTGTACTTAATTTAAAAGTGGGTACAATCACCCTAAAATTGCGAGTAGAAGTAAAATTCACCATATTAAAATGACCCCGCATAGCCCCAAATGCAGACGAGAGCAAACATCCTGAGCTATATACATGCTTTTCGCCAGGTTTCAAAACGGGTTTTTTGCCAATAACACCTTCGCCTTCAACAACTTCTATTTCATTAAGGGAGTCAAAAATTTCCCAATGCCGAGTTACCAACTGTACCGAATCTTTGCTGTGATTTTCGATCGTAATTTCATAAGAAAAAGCATAAAACAACCTCAGATTCTTAAAATAAGTACCTTCAAAATTAGTCAAAACCGATATTTTTATGCCGTTTGTGATTTGAGTAACCATAGCTTTTTAAATGTATTTCAAATTTACAAAAATAAAAATGGATACCGTTTTTTTTAAATATTATTTTTTTTAATTTGTAATATTTATAGATGATGCTACCCCTTTTCCAACCACACGATCATATCTTTGCCCGTTTTCACGGTAATAAATAATGGCAAAATAGTTGTTTTCTGTTTGCGAAAAATTGCCGTCAATCGCATTTTCATAATCAATATTTCCGCGATCATCAGCAATGGTAAACTCATAATTGGTAAACCCTTGTTTGATCAAAATTGCTTTTTCAAAAAGCCCTGTTTTGGTATTAAATTCCATCTTGTTTTGAATATCAAGCGCATAATTGTTAAACATTCCTGTAACATAAATATCTGATTTTCCAAAATAAGCGGGTGCCGAAAGGCTAAAATAAACCCAAGCATAATCTGCTTCAATTGTACTGTTTTCGGCATTCGATTTGAGCACTTCAAAATTGCCATTAATGTCTGGAAAGTAGGTATAACTGTGGTTTGCACGCGCTTTATTGGTGTATAAATGGCTGTTGTAAATGTCTTTTGAATCCACAAATTGTACATTATTATTAGCGGTTTGAATAACTTTGTTTTCAAAATACATACACTCGTTGCCGCCCCAAAATTGGGTTTCTGTATCGTATTTATAAATCAAATCATTCCCTATCGTAAAAAGGGGTTTGATATTGGCAATAGCGTCTTTAAACTGCCCATTTTTGAGCAATAAAACTTTAATATTCTCTATTGGATTTTGAAATAGCGCACTAGATTTTACAGCAAATTCCAAGTTTTGTTTCCATTCAATATCCCGCACATTTCGAGCTCTTTTGACCTGCATCGGAACGGTAACTAAATTTTCAAACAAAACGATCTTTCGCGAAAAAACGACTTCTTTGTCTTCGTTCAAGATTTTGATCATAAAATTTCCACTT
>JAYTNQ010000247.1:0-1369 GCA_043748255.1 Bacteroidota bacterium | reverse complement strand
GGTCATCCTGGCCTTGGGGGATTAGATATTTTTGTTGCTAAAATCAACGAAAAAGGAGAGCCAGTTAGTATTAAAAACGTGGGCGAGCCTGTCAACTCTAATCAAGATGATTTTGCCTATTATTTGGATTCAAAAAGCAGAAATGGTTTTTTTACTTCAAACCGCCCTGGTGGTCATGGTGATGATGATATATACAAATTTACCGAAACCAAGAAATTGGAATGCGAACAATTGTTGAGCGGTTATGTTTTTGATGAAGATACCAAATTGGGATTGCCTAATACAAAAGTTGTTCTGTTAGACGAAAACGACAAAGAATTGACTCACAAAAACACAGACGAAAAAGGATATTATCAATTTCCAACGCCCTGTGATGCCAAATACCACGTTCGGGCATCAAAAAGCTTATATGAGCCAAATGAAGGTCAAGTGGTTATACCAAACGTTGACGGAAGCACCGCACTTAACCTAACGCTACCAAGCCGAAGAAAAAATGTAGAAGTGGGGGACGATATTGGACCAAAATTGGGTATCAAAATGATATATTTCGATTTGGATAAATCATTTATAAGACCTGATGCCGCAATCGAATTGGAAAAAATCATAGCATTTATGAAACAATTTCCAAACGCAAAAATTGATGTTAGATCCCATACCGATAGCCGACAAACCTTCAAATACAACGAAGCATTGTCTGAAAGACGGGCGCAATCTACGGTGGCGTGGTTGGTTGAAAACGGTATAGACGCTTCTCGACTTACTGGAAAAGGATATGGCGAAACCCAATTGGTCAACAAATGTGCCGATGGCGTGCAATGTACCGAAGAAGAACATCAACGTAACAGACGTAGTGAATTTGTTATCGTAGCACTTAAAAAAGAATAACAAAAAAAACACCCAATTTAGGGTGTTTTTTTTTACAAAAAATTTAAAAAAATTACAATCTGGTTTTCATTTTTAAATACACCAAAAAATTTCGTTTAATTTTTTGTTAATACTTCACTACAAACTTGCATTTTGCAATTGAATTGTTAATTTTGTTGGTTGTATTAAAATATAATAAAACAGCAACAAAACCATTTCAAAAATGAAACCAATGAAAATGAAACAATTGTTTTTTGGACTTATAATTTCGCTAAACATGGCGACTTTTGCGCAAAGCAACACCAAAGAAATATTATTCACCATCGACGACAAGCCATATTTTACAGATGAATTTGCTCGTATTTATAAAAAAAATATAGATTTAGTAAAAGACGAATCTCAAAAGGATTTGGATCTTTATTTGGATCTTTTTGTTGGCTATAAACTCAAAATAAACAAAGCCTATCGCTTGGGTCTTGACAAAAACCAAAAATACATCACGGAA
>JAYTNQ010000246.1:0-1369 GCA_043748255.1 Bacteroidota bacterium | reverse complement strand
AACAAACTGCATGGGAGCACAATTATGCTGCGCTACTTGTGACCGCAACTTGTATGAGTAATATTTTTACACAATAACCAAAAACCTTCATTAGTTTTTGAAGTTTTGACAATATAACACTACTTTTCTAACCAAAACCGAAAAATCATTGCGTTATTCCTAAAAATACTGTGGTTTTTATTAAAAAAACAAAAAAACACAATTGATACGTTATTAATAAAATAATTTTCAATCCCCAAATGTTAATTTATTTTTTTTATCAAAAAATTAAGATAATTTTACAAGCTAATTTCACACGAAGCTATTTTTGTTTGAATATTAGAATCAATCACATTAAAAATGATTTTTATGAAAAACTTTACTCAAGACGCTTTTTTTTCAAATGGCACTTTATTGACTAAAAAAATTAAAACCTACTTTGGTTTGTTATTCTTGTTGCTTGTGGTCGATACTGCATTGGCGCAACCCGCTGTCATGTCTATCAACCAAGATGTTAATGGTACGTATAACAATTATCCAACCACGTTAAAAGGTGGTGCATTTCAAGCAAGGTTTCAAGAGAATGCAGCTCCGCCTGCCGCAGGTCTTCGGAATTGGCAATTTAATGCCGATAGTTATTTCAATACATGGAGCACCCTTGCTGGAGCGGGCGTTCAAACCCTGTCTGGATACAACGTAACAATACCTGCAAATACCGCAACCGCTTCGGCTAATTTTGTGGGTGGTGCAGGATATAATTCTAATGGTAGATTGCCAGCAACACAACCCAATTATTATTATACCTATAATATAGTAAAAGGTTCAGGCTATGTAAGCCAATTGATGGGGGTTTTAGAGACAAGTTATAACCCTGTTGATATCACTGCGGTTTCTGCAACCAATGGAAGTTTGGCATCAAGAACAGTTACACTTACGACAGCTGCAACCCCGGCAGTTGGCGAAAATATATTTGTACGTTATTCTACCAATTCATTTGTAGGTTCTACAATAGTTCAGGCTACCGGATCTGGCACAACCTGGACGGCAAACATTCCGTGGCAGGCAACTGCCGTTAGTTTTTATGCCTATACCTCGCCAAAATCTTTGGCTACTATCAATGCCGAAGTTGCAATTAGCGGACAAGGTGTTCATGATGTATCGATGTTGAATCTGAATAACAATGGTGGCACAAATTATACTTGGACACCAGCTACTGGAACAATAATTGTAACCAGTACAGGTGGCTCTGCTGCCAACACCCCAACAGCTTATACCACTTTTGGCACTGCAACAACAGGATTGTTTGCTGTGTTAAATGCGGGTCTTGTGCACACTGGAACGGTTTCAGTTTTGGTAACTGCAAATGTTGCTGAAGGAATAGTGGCGCCAA
>JAYTNQ010000245.1:0-1371 GCA_043748255.1 Bacteroidota bacterium | reverse complement strand
CAAAACTTTACGATAACCCCATAGAGGTGATAAAATTGACGGTTCCGTTCAACCGGAGTTTATCTCATGGACAATATTTTTTTCGGTATTCGATGATTCCAATTCATTGTTGGCTTTTCAAGCCCAACGAAACTCTAGCTGTTGGCAGATGGTTTTCTATTTTAGTTCTCTTGGAATAAAAAATCCTTTTATACAATTTTGATTTCTAATAGCAATTTGAATATGATTTTTTTCTTTAAATCCAGCATTTGGATACAAATCTTCTCCTTCAAAAAACACTCCTCTAACCGAATCATATTCTTGTTTTTTTAAATCAACATTCATTTGGTGCGTTGTTTGTATAACTGCACAATCTAAGTTACGAAGTAACAATTCTCCACTACTCATTTTTATATTTTCTGGCATTTTTAAACTATACCTTAGGGATGAATCACACAAAAAATCATGTGATACTTTTAATATTTCCAAGTATTTAGAATCTAATAAATCTAAACAATATCCTAAATCTATAATTGCACCAAGAACGGCTGGTTCTTTTATTAAATTTTCCTTTCCATTTGGTGGACTCATCATTAAATCCTGTGCAAATTTCATTGCTCTTTCATGGTTATTCTCCCAAAAATAAACTCCATGACCTAACCAATCGTATGAATTCTCACTTGGTTTTAAGATTTCTCCTTTGGTTGAAACTATTTTATCTCTAACCTCTTTATCACAACCATGAAATCCTAACAATAAACCTGCTCTTCTCGAATACACTTTTTACTTATTATTTGATTTAGTTTTAAATCCAATTGTTGTTTCAGTATAAGAGTACGCCTTTGTTAAATTCCCAGAAGCAGTATGAATACCAGCACTCACAAAAAATTTTTTTGATTTAACTTCAGAACTTAAAAGTTTTTCAGAATAAATTTTAATTTCTTTTATAAGTTGTTTTTGTTCATTTCCGCTCATTTTGACTTTTTTTTATTATTAATGGTCAAATATAGTAAAATATATTTTTAATTTTCTTTTACACTTCGTTTTTTTTAAAATCTCGTACAACGTTTTGCAGGTTGCAGAAGTGGCGGATTAAATTAGCCGAAACTTTCGATTTTGCACTGACTTCAAATATACAAAACAAACTTTAAAATAAGCCCAAAACCCGCCATTTTTGCAAACTGCTGTTAGCCGTTCGGTTTTATTCGTCAATATCTTCAAAAATTAATAAATTTTCTTTTTTGTCAATTTCTATTTTTTGCCAAGTTGGAGCGTAACCTTCTCCTTGAGGTTCAAAAAGTTCTCTAATAAATTGGTTTTCAGTTTCGTAATTTTTAATTCGTTTTAGACCTTTATAATAATCTTCTCGATTGTCAAAATAAGATTCTGTTT
>JAYTNQ010000244.1:0-10013 GCA_043748255.1 Bacteroidota bacterium | reverse complement strand
GAAATTGATAGCTGTTATTATCAAAAAATAAAAAGTGGCAAAGATATTGTTTTAGACAATGGTACAACTATTGCCAACGAAACTTTGACTTTTGACCCGGAGCCTTGCAAGAGTTATGCTTTTTGTTCGGATACCGTTTTTGATCCAAGTATTGTGGCTCATATCAAAAACACAACAATATTGTATCACGAAAGTACTTTTTTGGAATCTGAAATACAAAAAGCCAAAAAAACCATGCACAGCACCGCCATTCAAGCGGCGATGATTGCCAAGCAAGCACAGGTTGAGCAGTTAATTTTGGGACATTTTTCTACACGATACGAAAATATAAACTTGTTTCAACAAGAAGCCGAAACAGTTTTTGACCATGTTTTATTGGCAGACGATGGCAAATTTTTTAACTTTTAAAATACGTTTATGAAAGATTTAAGTCAATATCGAAAAAATTATCAGCAAAAAGAACTTTTAGAAACCAATTTGCCCGATAATCCGCTTGAATTATTTGAAATTTGGTTTTCAGAAAATGAAGTAATAGATCCCGAAATCGAATCAAATGCCATGACAATTGCAACGATTGGCTTGGATGGCTATCCAAAATCGCGCGTCGTACTATTGAAATCTATTGGCCCAAATGGATTTGTTTTTTATACCAATTATGACTCACAAAAAGGAAAGTCTATACAGAAAAACCCCAAAGTTTGTTTGTCTTTTTTTTGGCAAAAATTAGAACGGCAAGTGATTATCAAAGGAATTGCTACCAAAATAGATTCCCATAAATCTGATGTCTATTTTGAATCGCGACCGCTCGGAAGTCAGATTGGAGCGATTGTTTCAAACCAAAGCGAAGTGATTGAAAGCCGAGAATTTTTAGAAAAAAAACAACATATACTTGAAATTCAATCTGCATCAACTACCTTAAAACGACCCGAAAATTGGGGTGGTTTTATCGTAAATCCTATAGAAATTGAATTTTGGCAAGGTAGATCAAACCGTTTGCACGATCGAATACGGTATCAACTTGATTCTGAAGCGCTATGGACAAAAGCCCGATTATCTCCATAACGAAAAATTTTTGATACTATTTTGTTGAAAAATCTAATTAAAATCACTAAATTTATTTTTTTATTTAAAATTTCGAAAAATGAAAAAATTAATACTCATCAGGCACGCCAAATCCAGCTGGAATGCCCCCCTTCAAGACATTGACAGACCCTTGACCAAAAGCGGAATTTTGGCAGCCCATCAAGTGGCTACAAAAGTGGCAACCTTGATGCCAAAGGCTTATTTGGTATGGTGTAGTATGGCAAAACGAACTACTGAAACTGCATTGATTTTTGCGCAAAACCTCTCTTTTCCAATAGAGAGTATCAATATTATACCAGATTTATATACATTTGACGTATCCGATTTCGAAAAAATAATCAAAAAATGTGAAGATCAATTTGATAATTTGGTTGTTTTTGGTCACAACCAAGCCATTACAGATTTTGTAAACAAATATGGAAACCAAAGAATTGACGAGCTGCCAACCGCAGGATTTGTAGCCATTCAATTCGAAATCGCCTCATGGAAAACCATTTCGAGAGGTATTACAGAGCATATAATTTTTCCTGATAAAACGATTTAAAATGATTGAAAACAGATATATCGACAAAGAAAAAAGTTGGCTTTCCTTCAATGCGAGAGTGCTACAAGAAGCGGCAGATGTAAACGTACCGTTATTGGATAGACTGCGTTTTTTGGGTATTTTTTCAAATAATTTAGACGAATTTTTCAGAGTTCGATATGCGGCAATTAGACGATTGAGTTTGTCTGGCGTTTCAGGCGAAAAAGTTTTGGGAGGTATTTCTGCCCAAAAGCTTTTGCAACAAATCACAAAAATTGTAATACAACAACAAGCCGAAAGTTTGCAAATATTATCTATTATCGAAAAAGAACTTGAAGTAGAAAATATTTTTATGTGCAACGAAAATGAAATTTCTGTTGAACAAGAACATTTTATTAAAGATTATTTTATTCAAAAAGTAAGCCCAGCCTTGGTGACCATTATCCTAAATGACTTGTCTGAATTTCCCATTCTCAAAGACACTTCGGGCTATTTGGCAGTCAAAATGGTTATGAAAACAAGTATAAAATCCAATGTTTTGCAATTGGTAAAACCAAAAGACAAAATTCGATATGCCGTTATCGAAATTCCAAAATCTTTCAATCGATTTGTAGTGTTGCCATCACAATCAGAAAAACAATTTGTGATTATGCTTGACGATGTGATTCGGCTGAATTTGAATAATATTTTTAATATTTTTGATTACAAAAGTATCACGGCACACATGATCAAAATAACCCGTGATGCGCAGTTAGAAATCGATAGCGATCTGTCTAAAAGCATGCTCGAAAAAATATCAAATAGTGTCAAAGACCGTCGAATTGGTGAGCCAGTTCGATTTGTGTATGACAAAACAATTGGCAAAGACACCCTTCAATTTTTTCTAACAAAAATGAATATAGATGCCACAGATTGTATTATTCCGGGTGGCAGATACCACAATCGTCGTGATTATATGGATTTTCCAAATCTTGGTCGATTTGATCTTTTGTATCAGTCAAACATCCCATTATTAGTCAAAAATTTGAGTCTTGAAGGGAGTATTTTGACCAAAATTAGCGAAAAAGATTATTTGGTGAATGCGCCTTACCAAAGTTTTTCTTATATCATCAAATTTTTGCGCGAAGCCGCTTTGGATCCAAAAGTTGCTACCATCAAAATCACGCTTTATCGCCTTGCCAAAAATTCGCAAGTGATTAGCTCTTTGATCAATGCGGCAAAAAACGGCAAAAAAGTAACCGTTCAAATAGAATTACAAGCCAGATTTGATGAGGCAAGCAATATTTCCTATGCCGAGCAAATGCAGACAGAAGGCATCGAACTTATATTTGGTATCAAAGGGCTAAAAGTGCACAGCAAAATATGCGTTATTGAACGGCTTGAAGACGCCAAAATAAAACGGTACGGCATTATTTCGACAGGCAATTTTAACGAATCTACCGGAAAAATATATACAGATGTAACCCTTTTTACAGCACATCAACAAATTTTGAAAGACTTGTCTAAAATTTTTGAGTTCTTCGATATCAACTACAGACTGCACCGATACAAACATTTGATCGTGTCTCCACATCACACCCGAGCCAAAATAAATAAGCTAATAGACCGAGAAATTTTGAATGCAAACAACAAAAATATTGCTTTTATAAACTTGAAAATGAACAGTTTGTCAGATTTTAAAATGATAGATAAACTTTATGAAGCCAGTAGGGCAGGAGTCAAAATTCAACTGCAAGTTCGCGGAATTTGTAGTTTGATTCCGGGCATAAAGGGCATGAGCGAAAATATCGAAGCCATCAGTATCGTAGATAATTATTTGGAACATTCGCGCGTGTATATTTTTGGAAATAATAATGACCCCGAAGTTTTTATCTCCTCTGCAGATTTCATGACCAGAAATCTCGACGGCCGAGTAGAAGTAGCATGCCCAATCTATGACCAAGAAGTAAAACAAGAATTGATAGACAATTTTAATCTCGGATGGAAAGGAAACGTAAAAGCTCGAATTTTGTCAGAAAAATTAGACAATAAATACAGATTTCGAGGCGATAATCCAATTTTTAGAGCACAATTACAAACCTATAACTATTATAAATCAAAATTAGAAAACGCAGTCGAAACCGATAAGAATTAAAAAAAATGATTACTATAAAAAAATTCGCGGCCATAGATATTGGCTCAAATGCCATGCGATTGCTCGTGTCTAATATTGTAGAAGAAGACGCAAAAGAGCCTCAATTTAACAAAAGTTCGCTTGTGCGAGTACCTATTCGATTGGGGCAAGACGCCTTTACAGTGGGCGAAATTTCAACCCAAAATATTGACCGCATGATAGATGCGATGAAAGCCTTCAAGCTCCTCATGAAAGTGCATCGTGTGGAAAAATACAAGGCTTGCGCCACCTCGGCGATGCGCGAAGCATATAACGGAAAAGAAGTTGTTGAAATCATAAAAAGAGAAGCAGACATTGAAATTGATATTATAGATGGCAAAATCGAAGCCGCCATTATCGCATCCACAGATTTGACCGATTTGCTCACCACAGATTTGAATTATTTGTATGTAGATGTAGGAGGCGGAAGCACAGAATTTTCCTTGTTTTCAGATGGAAAGATGGTGGTTTCAAAATCTTTCAAAATAGGCACTGTTCGCTTGATCAACAATATGGTAAACGAAATTGTGTGGCTTGAAATCGAAAAATGGATTAAAATGCACACCGAAAATTTAGACAATTTGGCCATGATTGGATCCGGAGGCAATATCAACAAAATTTTTAAAATGTCTGGAAAACCACAACACAAACCACTCTCTTTCATGTACTTAAATGCACAATATGCTGCACTAAATGCCCTCACGTATGAGCAACGAATCGCTGGTCTGGGTCTTAATCAAGACCGCGCAGACGTCATTATCCCAGCCATACAAGTCTATATCAATGCCATGAAATGGAGCGGTGCTCAAAACATTTTTGTTCCCAAAATTGGCCTTTCAGACGGCATTATCAAAGCGATATATTACAGAAATTTTTTTTGATTTTACAAAAACGCTGTCTTTTTTCAGAATAGCCATTTAGACTTCAGTTTTCAAGAGATTAAATTTTGTGTCAAAATTTATATAGCACTTGTGAGTTTGTTAAATAAAATAATGGTTTCTTTGGCTTCTTTAACGTCATGCACACGCAAAATTTTTGCGCCTTGTGTTAGCGCTAAAGTGTTTAAAACAGTGGTGCCGTTAAGTGCTTCATTAGCAGTGTTTTGTAGTGTATTATAAACCATAGATTTACGCGAAATGCCGACTAAAATTGGTAAATTGATTGATTCGAAATAGCTTAGATTTTTTAGAATTTCGAAGTTTTGAGATAATGTTTTGGCAAATCCAAATCCGGGATCTATGATCAAATCATGGATACCAAAACTGCGTGCAATGTTGATTTTTTGGGTGAAATAATAGAACAAATCGGTCATCAAATTCTGGTATTCGCAAAGAGATTGCATGGTTTGTGGCGTGCCTTTGCTGTGCATCATGATATATGGAACCTTCAAATTTCCGATGGTTTTCAGCATTTTTTGATCTAAATTTCCTGCTGAAATATCGTTTATAATCGCTGCACCGTGGTGTATTGCAATCTCGGCGACGGTGGACCGAAAGGTGTCGATTGACAAAATGGCGTTGGGAAAATGTGCCATAATGGCTTGAATCGCTGGAGTTAGTCGTTCAATTTCGTCTGCTTCCGATACAAAATCGGCATTTGGCTTGGTCGAATAGCCTCCGATATCGATAAATGTGGCACCGTCTAACAGCATTTTGTCAACTTGTGAGAGTATCAAATCTATATTTTGATTGTATTTTCCGCCATCAAAAAAGGAGTTTGGCGTAAGATTTAGAATGCCCATCACTTTGGGTTTGTCAAGATCAATCAGTGTTCCGTTGCAATTTATGGTCATTTTAATTTTATAAAAAGGTTTGTCACAATTTCTTTGGTGTGAATCAAAAAATATTGCTTATTTTTGAAAAAATTTTTTACAAATATAACCCAAAATGACCCAAACTTTACAACAATATGATGATGTTATTGCAATTTGCAAATCGTTATTTTCAAAAAAAATGATTGATTATGGCAGTGCCTGGCGCATTTTGAGATTGCCTTCTTTGACGGATCAGATTTTTATTAAAACACAAAGAATTAGGAGTTTACAACAAAATTTGGAACGAAAAATTGAAGAAGATGAATCTTCAGAATTTATAGGAATTATCAATTATTCGATTATGGCATTGATTCAATTGGAATTGGGCGTTGTGGATCAGCCTGATTTGGAGATTTCAAAAGCAATCTTGTTGTATGATGCAAAAGTTGAGGAAACAAAAGCACTTATGCTCAATAAGAATCATGATTATGGCGAGGCGTGGCGCGAGATGCGTATTAGCTCTCTTACGGATTTGATTTTGCAAAAATTGCTTCGTGTGAAACAAATTGAGGACAATAAAGGCAAAACTTTGGTTTCTGAAGGCATCGAAGCCAATTATCAAGATATGATTAATTATGCCGTTTTTGCGCTCATTTTGTCTGATAAATAAATTGTTATGAAAATCGTTTTTGCTACCAATAATCACCACAAAATTCAAGAGATTCAAGCGCTTTTGCCCACTCATATTGAGATTTTGAGCTTGGAAAGCATTGGTTGCTTTGAAGAAATTCCGGAAACGGCAACTACAATCGAAGAAAATGCTGTGATGAAGGCCAACTATGTTTTGGAGCATTATGGTTTTGATTGTTTTGCAGATGACACAGGGCTTGAGGTCGAAAGTTTGCATGGTGAGCCGGGTGTTTTTTCTGCAAGATATGCTGGCGAGGCTCGAAATGCTGATGATAATATGGATAAATTATTGCAAAATTTGGAGGGAAAATCCAACAGAAGTGCCCAATTCAAAACGGTTATTTGTTTGAATATCAATGGGAAGCAACAGCTTTTTGCTGGAATTGCCAAGGGCGTAATTCGAACTCAAAAGGCAGGTGATTCAGGTTTTGGATATGATCCTATTTTTTGTCCGGATGGATATGAGTTTACGTTTGCACAACTTTCGTTCGACGAAAAAAATCGAATCAGTCACCGGGCAAAAGCAGCAAGTTTGTTGATTGATTATTTGAATGAGCTTTAGTTTGTAACAAAAAATGTATTTTACTACCTATAGACATGAACCGCAATTTGGAGCAACAATTTTTTTTGCAACTACAGCCTAATCAGAATATAATTCACAAAATTTGTAGATTATATACTGATAATCAGGATGCGCACAAGGATTTGTTTCAAGAAATTACGATTCAATTGTGGCAGGCTTTTCCAAAATTTCGTGGCGAAAGCAAATTTTCTACTTGGGCTTATCGTGTGGCGCTCAATACGGCAATTACCTTGTACAGAAAAAAAAAGCGTAGTATTGCTACGATTGAGTTTGATAATAGCAAACATCTTGTGGTACAGGAAGAATATAATTTTGAAATTGAAGAACAGCTAAAAAACTTGTACCGTGCTGTTTATCAACTTAATGATATAGAGAAAGCCTTTATTTTTATGTATCTTGAAGACAAAGATTATTCAGAAATTGCAGAAACTTTGGGCATATCTGAAGGTAATGCCCGTGTCAAGATGAATAGAATAAAAGGGAAATTAAAAAACATATTAAATCTGTAATTATGGAAAATTTGGATTTGTTGAAAAGTAGCTGGCAAAATGAAAACCATCATTTTCCGCAATTTTCTGAAAAGGAAATATACAAATTATTGCAAAATAAATCTACCTCGATTGTAAAATGGTTGTTGATTATCAGTGTTTTAGAGGTAATTGTTTGGACTTCTATTAGTCTTTTTTTTAATTCAGATGATTATATTTCTAATTTAAAAATTGGGAATTGGAAGTTTATTTTTTCGATTTTAGATGTAATAAGTTATGGCATGGTAGTGGTTTTTTTGTATTTGTTTTATACCAATTACAAAAGAATTTCGGTGTCTGACACAACGAAAAAGCTAATGACAGACATACTTAAAACCAGAAGAACAGTTCAATATTATGTTGGTTTTAACTTGGCTTTGATTGTTTTTGTCACGATTTGTAGTTTTGTTATAGCTTTTCAAATTAACCCCGCGCTGCTTATATTTGAATCCAAAATTGCAAATAAAACAACATTAATGGCAAGCTACATTGGTATTTCGGTGGGTATTACATTAATTATATTTGGCTTTTTTTGGCTATTTTACAAGTTGTTATATGGTGTTTTAACAAAACGTTTGTGGGCAAATTATAGAGAATTAGAAAAAATTAAAGACGAATAAACACATATAAAGACTAATTTTTGACTTCTTCGGCGGCCGTAACTTTCAAAAAAGAAGGATGTTGTTCTATTGCGTATTCGATTTTTTCTACTATTTGATCGATAGTTTCGTTTTCATAATCAATTTCGAGAGGTTTTTTGATAATCATAGATTGCAAAATTCCTTTCTTTTTCATGCGCAAACCTTTTTTGTCAAACGATCGTCGAAACCCATCAATTACAATGGGTACCACAATCGGCTTGTATTGTTTGATGATGTGGGCACTGCCTTTGCGCACCGGTTTAAACGATTTTGTGGTCCCTTGTGGAAATGTGATTACCCATCCATCTTGTAACGCAATTTTAATATTTTCGGTATCGTTTGGGTTTACTTCTTTTTTTTCGGTAACATCTTTTCCTTTGGCACGCCAGGTGCGCTCTACCGAAATGGCACCGCCATAAGCCATAATCCTTGGCAAAATTCCAGCTTGCATGGTTTCTTTTGCCGCCACATAATAGATATTGGTTTTGGGATGCCACATATAAAATACGTTCTTGATGTTACCGTCGCGGCCTTTCAAACTAGCATTAAAAACATGAAACATGGCCACCACATCTGCAAAATAAGTTTGATGATTGGAAATAAACAAGACATTGGTATCTGGCAAAGTTTTGATAATTTCCATGCCTTCAATTTGCAATTCGTTGAAGCCACGATAACGGCGATGCGAAATTAGGCCGAAGATTCGAATTAGTATTTTTTTTAAAAAAAGTATATGTCCGAAAGGATTTCGTTTTAATAAACCCATTTTTTGGTTTTTGATAATAGCCTACAAACATACAAAAACTAAACTTTTTTTTGATGTTTTGTCTGAAAATAATACATTTCTGAATTTTAAGCCCATCCCATTAGCCATATTTGATTTGCATATTCAGCATAAAATAGGTTATTTTTGTAAAAAAAATTAATGTTTTCCAAACTAGAAAATCAAAATCTAAAACGTGAATTTTGGATAAATTTTGCACAGCGATATCCTCGAAAATGGCTACTTTATGATACAAAAATCAAAGATTTTTCGTTCAAGTTTTTTGTAGATAACACCAAAGCTCAAGTTCAAATTGCCATCGAACATCGCAATGATGAAAAACGTTTTGCTTATTTTGAACAACTTTTGTCACTCAAAAATATTTTGGAAACCGAATTTATTCTCGATTTGGTCTTTCAAAAAAGCCACACGCTCGAAAACGGAAAGAATATCAGCTTGATTTGGGTCGAAAAATTGAATATTAGTGTTAGTAATCGCAAATATTGGGATGAAATATTTGACTTTTTTAATCAAAAAATGACTGCATTAGAGCTATTTTATTTGGAATATGATGAGTTTATTAAAGATATTGACTAATTATTTTGTTTCTTCAACAAATTTTCAAGCGGTTTGAGTGCTTCCAAATCGAGTTTGTTGCTTTGCAAAATAGACATCAAAATCAAGATGTTATTTGGATTCATTTTGTTGCCCAAAATTCTAATCACAGCAAAACCAGTATTTTTTTTATTCAAAAAAACATCAAATTCGTTTATTTCATCGCTGTTACCAAAGCTATAAATAGCAACTTCATTTTCTTTACTTCCATATTTGATTAGATTTTCAAATTGGTTTGATTTTAAGATTGCTTTTATTTTTTGTTTTTCAATTTGATAAATACTCTTATTTTTATCGGTACAATCAAATGCTAAAACATCGAGTTTTTCAAACGATTTCAAAGCTATTTTTTGTTCCAAATTCAATTTTTTTGAATCAATTTTGAGCAAATTTGACGGCAAGTCAATAGCAATAAAATTTTCGTTTTCGGCATTATCTACAAAATATTGTTGCAGGCTAGGCGCTGATGTGCAGCTTGTTATAATCAAAAAAAGGGCTGTCATGTAATTAAAATACGCTCTCATTTTAATGTTTTTTGGCTGCTTTTTTCAAAACCTCTCCGCCTGGAATTTTCATTTTGTCTGTCAAAATGGCAATTTCGGCCAAATCAAAGTCGCCTGTTAGCGACATTAACACGGTTTCTGTAGATTTGTTTGCACTTTCTATAAACATAAGTAATTCTT
>JAYTNQ010000243.1:0-1374 GCA_043748255.1 Bacteroidota bacterium | reverse complement strand
ATAGCGTTTTGTTTAAATAGACATATATATTCATCATCAAGGGAGGCAAATTATAAAGACATTGTTGCTGAATTTGCGAAAACTATTGCATATTTAGTAGAACAAAAATATTATATAGTGCTTTTACCGTTTAATACAAATGACAAAGTATCCGAAAATGACGTAATATTCCACACAGATATTTACAATATACTCGATAAGAAGGCACGAAAAAATGTTTTGAATATAACATCAACATTAGATGTGATGGAAATGTATGATATATTTAGTTATTTTTATTTGGTAGTGCCAATGCGTTTTCATGCTTGTCTCTTCAGTATTTACCAGAATGTGCCTTTGATCCCGATACTAACAACAAAGAAGGTGACAAATGTATTATTAGACATAAAATGGCCTCATTCATACAAGCTTGACACCGATGAAAATGATATACCTCTAAAAATGGACTCATCAATTCTAATTTCTAAGATAAACGATGTTCTTGATGTCGATGTGTCAAAAAAGCAGAAGAAAAAGTTTGCCTTTTGTGATCAGACGAAGGATAGAATGACAGAATTAAGAGAATTTTTGTTGATGGCGTGTGATATTTTTAAAGCAAAGATGACGAGTCCAGTCAAAGAATTATTAAAAATAATAACAAGCAAGACCAATGATAAAATAAGTACTTACATAAATGTAAATAAAATAATCATAGAGAATTTGACAGTGAAATTATGTGAATTTTTGAAGAAAGATAGATTGGAATTGTCGAATGTATCGGAAGAATCAAAAATGAATGTTGTTGAGATTGTGAGTTTTTATCTAACGAATGGATATGATTCAAAGTATAATTATGGTCTGACGTCAAAAATGTTCGAGAAAGGATACAATCATCGTGATGAGTGGGAATGGATTCTATGTGACAATCAGAAGAACGGATTACCGAATTTGAATAATGTAAATGGATTATTCAATATGAATTTCGTTGACCAAAACGATTATTCCGGTTCACATCGTTCTGGGTGGCAACATGTTATAAATGCGTTGAAGGGGCAAAATAATGATTCGTCGGACATTTTGTTAGATTTGTCAATAGACAAGACGTTTCATTGGAAAGAGTGTGTCGGTAAAAGTGTTGGTATAATCCCATATAAAAAAGAATGGGTCGGATTTTTACATCATACATTTGATACAACATTTAGTAATTATAATTGTGAAGAATTATTAAAGAAAGATTCATTTCGTGAGAGTTTACCAAATTGCCGTGGAATAATGGTATTTTCGAAACAATTAAAAGAGAGATTGGAGTTCGAATTGAAGAAGATTGGATTTGAAATAAAAATAAGTGTTTTATGTCATCCTACTGATTTGGTAAATTTGGAAGAATTTAAATGG
>JAYTNQ010000242.1:0-3826 GCA_043748255.1 Bacteroidota bacterium | reverse complement strand
AAAATCGGTCTGTTCCAACTGGCCTCCTGGGGCAATTTGATAGATGTTTTTCATCATCAAATTCCAAATAGGAGTTGTGAGTTTGGTAACCGGGTTGGTAACGGTTGTGATTGTGCTTTTGAGCATTTTCAAAATCAAACTTTGGGTGATGATTGCTTGGTTTGTTGGGGTGCCCGCACCAACAATGGTCGATTCTACGCCGCCATTACCAAATTCACCAACTTGATATACCTTGTCTCCAATTGTATATTGATAGGCCACGGCCAAAATTTCGTCATTAGACAAACGTTGTTGCAAAGAAATATAACCCAATTGTGGATTAAAAGTATATTCAGACGCCGTCAATTTTCTGGCGTTTTCTAGTTTGGCATAATCTTGACCTTCGCTAACTGTTGTGCTCGCTGGCAGATTAAAAGCGTTGTTATTGGTCGTTACAACCTCTCTTATTTTTGTATTCAAATAGCCCGTGCCTTTCTCAATCAAAGCCGGATCAAATTTATTGTTCGTATTATCTGTTGGCGCATCCGGTGAATTGCTAAAAAAACCTGTTGTATTGTTTAGGTTGACGATTTCGTTATCGTTAAAACCCGTCAATTGACCCTCGCCCAAATCTTGAAGCGCAACTATATTTCTGAGATTATTTTCAGTTTGACTTACTCGGTTATTTTTGTTTGTGACCCAAATTTCTAATCGCGTTATTTGAACCCTACTGCTGATCAACGGATAGCTTTTTAGGCTGGAATCATAGCGGTTTCTAAAATATTGAGAAAGAAAAAAGTGACGATCTGCATCATAATCTAATGCAAAAACATTAAACTCTTGCACGGTGCCGCCTCCTTCAGACTTGATTGCTTTGGTTTGTGATTTTTGTTCAGAATATACGCCTGTAATTGTTGTTTTTCCGAATTGCAATTGGGTTTTTACACCAAACAAACTTTGAGCCCCTTTGATTAAAGTACTACTCAATGGCATACTAATATTTCCAACTTCGAGCTTTTGCAAAATGGCATCCTCGTCTGGCTGGTATTCCAATTTGATTAAATTTTGAAATGCAAATGTAGATTGGGTGTCATAATTGGCATTCACGTTCAATCGAGTTCCCACTTTTCCGGTCAAACTCATGTTGATGCGCTGCGTAAAATCGAAAGCAGTAGTAGTTCTATTTCGAGGAGATAGTGCCGGATTATCTTGCTTTGAATAGCGCATACCAAGATCCATTTCTACAGATCCTGTGGGTTTCACATCGATTGTATTGCTTCCAAAAATGGTTTCAAAAATATTGTTATTGACATAAAAACGGGGAAGCAAATTTTTCTTCGCCTCCTCGCTACCTGGCTTTTTTCCGTCGATAGCGTCAGATTTTTCTTTAAAATATTTGCGCATCCCTTCGCGAGCCACCAATTCTTGATACTCTTTTGGTGTCAAAATCACTGGATAATTAATATTAAAGCCCCCAACCGTATTGCTATAAATATAGCGGTCTGTAACAGGGTCATAGGTATAAGCAGACAAAATACTTGTTGGGTTTTTGAGATTTATTTTGCCTTTATTAAATCCAATTGTATCTTTTGGCTGCGTATCAACTTGCGCAGAAATTTTTTGTATCACAAAGAATAGCAGCATTATAAAGCTGATATTTTTTATTTTTTGAGAAATAAAATATTTTGTTTTCAAGTATTATAAATTTTTTAAAGCTTGTTTTATTATTGATTCCGCAGAGGCCGTTGGATCTTCGCGAACTATTTTTTCTACTATCTTTTCGGATGCTTTTCTTACAAATCCCAAAACCTCTAATGCAGATAACGCTTCATCACGATTTGTATTGCTTGGTGCCGAAGATAATTCGTCCAAATCATACAATTTTAACACCTTTTCTTTCAAATCCAAAATCACTCGTTGTGCGGTTTTGTTGCCAATTCCTTTGATAGATTGAATCGTGCCCAAATCTGCAACAGCAATAGCCTGTATAATTTGTTTTGGTGCCAATGAAGACAACATGGTGCGAGCAATACTCGCGCCAATACCCGAAACAGACAACAACATTTTGAAAATTTCGCGCTCTGATTTTTCTACAAATCCAAACAAGGTATGAGCATCTTCTTTGATTTGAAGATACGTAAAAAGCTTGATATGTTCTGAAATTGGCAATAACGAGAAGGTGTGCAAAGAGATATTTATGTGATAACCCACACCACCACAGTCTATTACGACATGAGTCGGTGTTTTTTCTACCAATTTTCCTTGTATGTGTGCAATCATAATAATTTGTAAGACTTCAAATATAATAAAAAAAACGTACCAACAAAGTCGCAAAGTTACAATTTTTTGAAACTACATTTTACTGTTTTTTTTTAATTTTATACACCTCAAAAAGTGGGTTGACAACTAGATGATTTGATTTTTAAAATCTAATTACGAAGCTCATTCCAAAACTATATGGCAAAAACATTTTTAAAACAAAAAACAAATATTTTTTTCAAAATCAATTTTTCAAAAATATTTTCTACTTCCTCTTTTCTTTTTCTTGAGCATCAACTACAGCAACTGCCGCCATATTGACCATTTCTTCTACACTTGCGCCCAATTGAAATATATGAACCGGCTTGTCCATCCCCAAAATAATTGGCCCAATAGAATCCACTTTATACAATTCTTTGAGCAATTTGTAGGTGATATTGGCGGCTTCGAGATTAGGAAAAATCAACGTATTTACTTTTTTTCCTGCTAATTTAGAAAACGGAAACTTTTTTTGAAGCATTTCTGGATTTAAGGCAAAGTCTGTTTGAATCTCGCCATCAATCACCAAATCTGGATAATATTGATGCAAATAGCTTACGGCTTCACGCACTTTATTGGTGCTTTCGTTGCTTGAAGATCCAAAATTTGAATAAGAAATCATTGCCATAACAGGCTCCATACCAAACATTCTAACGGTTTTGGCGGTCATCAAAGCGATCTTGGCCAAATCGTCGGCAGTAGGGTTTGGATTGATAGCGGTGTCAGACAAAAACATTGGCCCCCGATTGGTCATCATCATATTGGCTGTCGCAATCAATGAAATGCCCGGAGCTTTTTCGATTATTTGCATCAAAGGCTTGATCACAGACGGATAACTGCGAGAATATCCCGTGACCATCGCATCTGCCTGCCCTTGATTTACCATCATTGCACCAAAATAGTTGCGCTCCCGCATCCATTTTTGGGCATCCAATAGCGAAATTCCGCGGCGTTGTCTGGATTTCCAAAATATTTCGGCAAATTCGAGTCGGCGTTTGTCTTCTTCTTTTGTTTTTGGATCAAAAATGGGCACCTCAACATCAAAACCAATTTCGGCTTTCAGCTCATTTATAATTTCGAGATTCCCCAAAAGTATCGGAAAACCGATGCCTTCTTCCAACACTATTTGTGCAGCTTTGAGCACGTCAAGGTGATCTGCCTCTGGAAAAACAATACGTTTGGGTGCCATTTTGGCGCGATTGGCCAACATTCTCACCATTTTGTTGTCGGATCCCAAACGCTCCATAAGGTCGTCTTCATATTTTTGCCAATCCAAAATGGGTTGCAAAGCCACGCCCGACTCCATTGCAGCAAGAGCAACCGCCGGCGCAACAGTAGTAAGCAATCTTGGGTCAAAAGGCTTCGGGATTATGTATTCTCGCCCAAAAATCAATTTGGTTTCGCCATAAGCAATATTCACCTGCTCTGGAACGTGCTCTTTGGCCAAAGCCGCTAATGCACGAACAGCAGCCATTTTCATCGCCTCGTTTATCTTGGTAGCCCGAACGTCCAACGCACCCCGAAAAATGTAGGGAAACCCCAAAACATT
>JAYTNQ010000241.1:0-3828 GCA_043748255.1 Bacteroidota bacterium | reverse complement strand
CAAAACGCGAAATTGCTTCTATATATAGGTGTGATTTTTCGCTAATAATTTCAGAATTTGAAATGCAATTGCTACAAAATGTTTTTCGAATCGATGCCAATTTACTTCATTATTTGCCATTTTTGGTGGACAAAAATGAAATAATTGATTCTGATACAATACCCTTTTCCGAAAGAGAAAACTATATTTTTATAGGAAATTTTTATCACCAACCCAATATTGACGCCGTTTTTTATTTAAAATCAAGCATTTGGCCGGTGCTGAGAAAGCAATTTCCAACGGCAATTCTACAAATTTTTGGGAGTTATATTCCAACAAAAATTCAAAATCTACACGCTCCAAACGAAGGTTTTTTGATTATGGGTCGCGCCCAAAATGCACATACCGAAATTCAAAAATGCAAAATAATGCTTGCGCCTCTGCGGTATGGTGCGGGTTTGAAAGGCAAATTAATTGAAGCCATGATTTGTGGAACGCCAAGCATCAGTAGTAGCATTGGTGCCGAAGGCATGAACGGAAATTTGCCGTGGAGTGGCGCAATCCAAGATGACATTTCGGCTTTTGTGGCTGCCGCAATAGCACTTTATCAGGATGAAAGCCTTTGGAAATTGTCTCAAAAAAATGGAATCATGATTCTTGAAAATCGTTTTTTGACTTCAAAATTTGAAACTGCTTTTTTTGAAAAAATAGATTTTGTGACACAAAATTTAGCCAAACACCGAGAGGATAATTTTGTAGGCGCAATGCTACAACATCATACAATGCAGTCAACCAAATACTTATCAAAATGGATTGCTCAAAAAAACAAATAAAATATGCTGTAAGACAAATTAACCAATATAATAATGTAAAGTTTTATTAACCAAAATTTCAATTTACTACTGTATAAAACCTGGCATTTATTTTGCAAACTTATTTGTATTTATTTTCAAATTCATATCAAAAAAATTCACAAATATTTATAAATAAACGTTTTGTGAAAAATTTTTGTGGTACCGCCAGCAACATTAATTCTAAATCAACTTAATTCTTAATTTTCTTATAGCGAAAACTGATTCAAATATTCAACAGCTTTCAAATCTAGTTTCGATGATTGAGAATTTGACAAGCAAAGAATAAAGCAATCTAAATCGAATATTGTCAATGCTGTTGAAGTTAATGAGTTTTTAAGTAAAACTGAAAACTGTATTAAAAAAGATTATAGTTGTCAGGATAGTTATACAATCTAATGACTACTCTCGTTTATATTTTAATTTATACCATTATTATCAGTCTATAAGTTGATTAAAATTATTTTTTATCAATCTATAAGTTGATATTTTTTTTGTTTTTTGATTTTTTAAGTTTACTTTTGTACTTTAATTTTTAAGTTTAGAACCGATGATAGATAAAAAAAGAATATTATTGATAGAACAGTTAGACGCAAAACTTTTCTGTTTTAATGAAGCCGACTGCGCTGTTTTGCCGTCTTCGGGTTGGATAAAATCTATTAGAACAGTTTTAAAAATGTCGCTACTTCAATTAGGCAACAAATTGAAGGTGAGTCCGCAAAGTATTGCAGCAATGGAAAAAAGAGAAGCAAACGGTACAATTACGATAAACACTTTAAGAGATTTGGCTCGTGGTCTGGAGATGAAATTAGTATATGGTTTTGTGCCAAATAAAGGCTCTATTGATGCAATGATAACCGCAAGAGCCGAAGAAATTGCAAAAGAAATTATAGGACGAACCAATGTTACCATGACTTTGGAAGACCAACAAAACACGAAAGAACGAATTGCAAAAGCCATTGCTCAAAAAACCGATGAAATTAAATCCGAAATACCAAAATATTTATGGGATTAGAAATAACGTATATAACTGGGCAAACATATTTGAGTGAAGAAGAACTCGAAGGATTAAAAATTCCGTCTGTAACAACTCGTGGCGAACTAGATGAGTTTGAGCAACTCAATATAGAAAAAGCAATAGAGGGGACTTTGCGTTTAAAAGTAAAGCCCGAACAATTGTTTACAGAAAAATTTATACTCGATTTGCACAAAAAAATGTACAGCGATGTTTGGAAATGGGCAGGAAAGATTAGAAAATCAGAAAAAACAATTGGAATAAAAAGTTATAAAATTGCTGTTGAGTTGAAACAATTACTTGACGATGGTTTGTATTGGTGCAACAATAAAACCTATACTAACGACGAAATTGCGATTAGATTTAAACATCGTTTAGTAAGTATTCATTGCTTCCCGAATGGCAACGGCAGACATTCCAGGTTAATGGCAGATTTAATTTTAGAAAAACTATACCAAACCAAATATTTTACTTGGAGCGGTGGCAACCTAGTAAAAGCAAACGAAATAAGAGAAAAATACATAAAAGCATTGCAACAAGCAGACAATCAAAATTACGAACCGCTGATTGTGTTTGCGAAATCTTGAATAAAAAACATGAGAAATTCATAAAATAAAAAACGAAAAAGATTCAAATGGTTGTTCAATAATGTTAAGAGTAACGGCAATAATAGTAGTTTTCTGTTTTGCTCTAAAAGCAATAGAACCATTAATCTCGTTGGTTAATGCAATAAGAGCGCTACTCGCATTTGTAATAGTGGTTTTATGGTTTTTTATTAAGAAAAAGAAGTTTTGTAAAATTTTGACAAATGGAAAACGAAGATTTTGTCAAATTAAGCCGTATGCAAAAACACATTTGCAGGTATCGAAAAATAATTTTTCAGTTTTTGTGCCGTTTTCAAAGTAATTTCTCTTCTGCCAGATAAAACTGCCGAAACATGCCCTTTAGTGCCAATCAAATGTTCTAAATCTTTGTTTCTCAAGCCTAATTCTTGCATTTTTATTTTAATAACCTCAAGGGCGTTTAATTCGGGCATTGTATAATGGCGGTTGTCGTAATCTTTAACCAGAACCAGCAACAATTCCATTTCGTCTCCTTCGGGCGTGTTGGGCAAGGCGTTAAATATTTCCATCAATCGCAAAGATGCGTTGTTGTAATCTGTTTCGGTGTGCAATACTCTCCAGTTCATAACTATTTTTTTTTAAAATTTAATATATCTTTGTCAAACGGCAGGGTTTCGCAATCTATCTTATCGTATTCGTTGTGAGTGCCAAACCAAATCAAATAACAAGTACCTTGGAGAAAATTTAAAGCAACAATCAATCTAAAATCGTTTCCTTTAATATTAAAAACAACCCTGTTGTTGCTCAAAATACTGGCGTTTCTATATACTTGTCTCAATTCATTAAAATTGCTAAATTCCATTTCCGAAAAATCGTTGTGCCAAATTGTTAATTGATTTTTTGCAAGTGGATATTTGTCAATATAATAATGTAAAGTTTTCTTGACTAAAATTTTCATTTGACAAAAATATAAAACTTGTATTCATTTTGCAAACTTTTTTTGAAGTAATTTTAAATTAAACAAAAAATTTGTTTCTTTTTAAAAGCAGTTGTGTATAGGCATACATCTTATTCCCTAAAAATCACTCAAAAAGGAAATAGCAAAAGCATAAATCTTTTAGAAATTTAATGCTGTATAAATTATATGGTTTTAAAAATAGTGCTTTTTAGTATTGTTTAATAGGCAAATCTCCGTCTATTATACAATATAATCAGTCCCAGTAAACAATCAAAGTTTTGCCCCCAGTACCTCCACTTAAGATTTTTCAAAAAAATGTATTTTGAGTTTCAGTAAAGTTAATTTAGGTTAAAGTATATAAAATCAATTTTAAAAACACCCTGTCAAGCACCCTAATTAAACAAAAAATCTCTAAATCATTGTTTATAAATGAATTAGAGATTGTATTTGTGGTACCTCCAG
>JAYTNQ010000240.1:0-10088 GCA_043748255.1 Bacteroidota bacterium | reverse complement strand
ATGTTTTTATAGACGAATCCATCTGGCTTGGGCGCGGATTAAAATAAGCATATTTTGCATCCCAACAGCTAATAGCCGCATCCATCATCGACAAATTTAGCAAAGCCATATTTCGAGCCCAACGCACTTCGCTATAATTCTGAGCCACAAATGCCTCTGTTGCTATGGCATTCCAATGCCCCGGAGGCGTATAAGTGCCAACACCATCAGCCCAAAAACTCACAATCTTTTGATTCTCACGACTGCTGTTCTCGCTAAAATTTTTAACCTCGGCCAATTCTGTAGCAAATAATGGAGATATCGTAGATGGCGGTGACAAAGGGCGGTTGATCAACACATCTGTCGAAGACATCAAAAACGATTTTACTTTACCAAAAAGAGGCAACATTGGCGGCCTAACAGGCAGTTCTAAAGAGCGCCAAGGCGTTTCGCCTTTTGCGACAGCATCTGCCTCAAGCTGTGCCCAGATTGTTGCATTTCCTATCGCTGCACCAGCCCCGTCTGAAGCTGCACGAGCAATAAATTTGGCGGCAATTTTGCGTCCCAAAGCGACACCCGCATCAACATCACTACGCACATTGGCACCAGAGATTATCTTGAACAATTTTTGCTCATCTGCCTTTTGTTGGATAAAAGCAATTTCGGTTGGAAACAACAATTTCATCATTTCGACCGTTACGCCCGCCATAACGGCGTCTTCACATGGATAAGCGCCAAGCGTACTTTTGGGTACCAAAACCGTCAAATTGGTATCAACCATGTAAGGCGCAGGGCGATTATACAATTTTTTAAAATACCAAGTTGCCACCATCGCATCATATTGCGCCGCACTGATATAAGCATAAGCTCTTGCAGAAAAGGGTGGATTTGAAAACGGAAATTGTGGATAGTCAAACGGATTTGCACCAGATGGCGCTGGATAAGTGCCATCTTCATTTTGATATGGTGGCACATTGTGTTTGGCAACCAAATTGCGCATAATTTCGTTCCAACGCAACACGCCGCCCGCGCTCCAATAGGCAATGATACGTTGTTGGTCTGGCGTAATATTGGCTTGATAACTTTTGATTTCGTTTATTTCGCGCGTATAAGCAGGCACAGTTGTCAGTCCAGGCGCATCAAGACTCATCTCGTCTGCAGTGGTCAATAATAGGGTTTTCCAGCTTCCTGCCAGCTCATCGATATTGGATGGATTGAGTTGCGGAAACATTTCGTTGCGCTCATCAATATCAGAATGACAAGAAAAAGTAGCTGTTATAATAAAGGTTAAAAAACCCGAAATGGCAATTTTGAGGATGTTATTTTTCATCTTTTTTTGTTTTTTTATTAAAAGTAATGACATAAAAAACGCCACCATAAAAAGTTTGTGATTCACCAACGTTGCGCCCATCAATCACTTGATTGTAGCCGCCAACGAGCGATAATTCGGGTATTTTTTTGAACGTATATTTTGAATTAAAACCAACTTTGCTGGCATTCATCCGATTGCTCAAAAAAGGCATATTGTTTTTGGTAATATCAAAACCACCTCTTTGAGTAACCATTTTGTCAAAAATGGCTTCCGCAATCAATCGATCACTCCGATATCCAATTCTAAAATTGCAATTGGCCACATTTGGCATATTGACCTCGTTGGTATAGTGTATTTCTGTCGTAAAATAGGCATTTCTGTCGATTGTTACATTCGATCTTTTGATATACGCCGCCGAAGCTGTCGCAAAAAAAGAGCCGTATTGATAATCTGTCATCAATCTTAAAGTAGCATTTTTGCTGTGCATCCCAATGCTTAATGGCAAATAATCTGCTACATAATCAGTAGTAGGCACACTAAAACTGCCTAAAGCATAAAATGACAAAACCGAGTTTTTGAATTTTTTTTCATAAGGCATATATTTTAGCGTAAGCGAAAAATCTTGTAGCCCTTTTTGCCCTATCATAGTACCTGATGAAGCAGAAGTTTTCAAATAAGGCAAGCTAAAAATCACGTTCAGCTTGTTGCTCAAACCATAGTTGCCCATAATCGAAGCTCCATTTGTGGCAACAGTGCCCATATTCAAATTTTCGCGCTTGAAAGTACCTTCCCAATAATGGTTCCAGCTGCTACTTTCATAAACAGCACCTACACAAAAGTTTTTTTTGCTCATCATGATTCCGTCTATATCTGTTTGCGAAAACGCAAAAAAAGGCAACAGCATCAAGCAATTGAGTATTATTTTTTTCATTTTTATAATAATTAAAGAAGATTTTTGAAAACAAAATGTTTTCAAAAAAGTTAAAAATAGTTTTAATTTAATTTTGATTTTCAAAAACACAAACAATATCACAATCACCTGTAAACAACAGATAAAAGAGATAAAATGTATTCAAATTTGAAGGTTTACGTTGTTTTTGGAGGAGAAAACGGCAAGCTCAAAAAGCCTTTACTTTCGTTTTGTTGTGTGAAAAAGTTTCTGATATTGATATCATTCACAACAAAAGTTGGCGAATTAAACTCAAAGTGATTTTCAAAAACATAATCTTTCAAAAATGATTTTAATGGTTTTTTGATAGGATTATTTGAAGTTGAATTGTCATTAAAATTTTGACTATCTACTATTTTTGTCAAATTATCTTTGGACTCACTTTCGTGAAAATCACGCAAATAATACAAATAAATGATATTATTTTGAATTTTTTTCTTAAAAACATGATAACTGTTATTGTTTATAGTGATGTTTTCGTTCACAATTTCCATTTCGGCATCGTCTATAAACGAATATAAGGATGCGTTTAATTTGATAACCTGAAATTCTGCATCAGGAATGTTTTTCATCGAGGCAACCCAAGTTTGCTCTTTTTGATATGATTGTATCAAATAATAGCCTATAACGTTATAAAACAATGTCATTAGTAGGGTTAAAATCAATAAAAAAGCGGCCTTCTTTTTCATTTTTCAAATATAAATAAAAAGAATAGGTAAATTATTAATTATCAAAAATTTAACAAAAAATCCTTTTGTTGAATTAAAAATGCCGCTTTTTTTATTTTTTAATTACTTTTGTAAAAAACATATCAATTGACACCAAATTTTGACATTTTCAACATCAAAAACCAAAAAGAATTTGAGAAAATGGCTTTGAAAATTTTTCGTTTTCAGTACGAAAACAATAAGGTTTATCAAGAATTTTGTAATTTTTTAAAAATTAATACCGCAACCGTAAAAAAGGTAGCTCAAATTCCATTTTTGCCTATTCAGTTTTTCAAGAGCCACAAAGTGGTGTCCAATCAAAATCCAATCCAAGAAATTTTTATCAGCTCTGGAACTACTCAAAACACTACAAGTAAGCACTTTGTGACCGATATAACTTTATACGAAAGCAGTTTTCAAAAAGGATTTTCTCAATTTTATGGCAATATTGAAGATTATGTTATTTTGGCTTTATTGCCCTCTTATTTAGAGAGAAACGGCTCTTCATTGATTTATATGGTCAAAGATTTGATTAATAAAACCAACAACAGCCACAGCGGTTTTTATCTCAACAATCAAGATGAGCTTGTTCAAAAATTACTTTTTTTGGAAAAATCAAATCAAAATTGTATCCTTATAGGGGTTACTTTCGCGTTATTAGATTTGGTTGAAAATCAAAAATTTGACCTCAAAAATACGATTGTTATAGAAACTGGCGGCATGAAAGGAAAGCGTCAAGAAATGATTCGCGAAGATTTGCACGCCCAACTTTGTAAAGGTTTTGGCGTCAAAAGCATTCATTCAGAATATGGCATGACCGAGCTTTTATCTCAAGCATACTCTCTTGGCGGTGGTGTTTTTGAATGTCCAAATTGGATGCAAATTATGATTCGAGATCCACAAGATGCTCTTTCAAGCGTTTCAAACTACAAAACTGGCGGTATCAATGTAATCGATTTGGCAAATGTCAATTCGTGCTCGTTTATTGCTACTCAAGATTTAGGAAAAAAATGGAGCCACAATAGCTTTGAAGTCATTGGCCGCTTTGACAATGCCGATATTCGAGGTTGTAATTTGATGGTGCTTTAACAATTTTGAAAATGAATTACGAACAAACAATCCATTGGCTTTATGCACAACTACCTGTTTTTCAAAACATTGGTGCAGCGGCATATAAAAATGATTTGAGTAATACCCTCAAACTAACAAAGCATTTGGGCAATCCCGAGTTTAATTTGCAGTGTATTCATGTGGCCGGCACCAACGGAAAAGGATCAACATCGCATCTTTTGGCGGCTGTTTTGCAAGATGCGGGCTACAAAGTTGGACTTTATACCTCGCCACATCTCAAAGATTTTCGTGAAAGAATTAAAATAAATGGTAAAGAAATTTCTGAAAAATATGTATGTGAATTTGTGTCACGAAATAAATCTTTTTTGGAGCAGCATCAATTGAGTTTTTTTGAAATGACCGTTGGATTGGCATTTGAATATTTTAAAAACCAAAAAACAGATATCAATATTATTGAAGTTGGTATGGGAGGAAGGTTAGACGCGACCAACGTGATTGTGCCAATAATTAGTATAATTACAAATATTAGCCTTGACCACACACAGTTTTTGGGAAACACATTGGCCAAGATTGCAGCCGAAAAAGCGGGTATTATCAAACCAAATATTCCAGTTGTGATAGGCGAATTTACACAAACCACCAAACCTGTTTTTGAAAAGTTTTCTGCTCAAAATAACGCCCCACTTTTTTTTGCTTCTGTTGATGTTTGGCCAGACATACCATGCGCACTTTTGGGTGATTATCAAATTTTTAACAAAAAAACAGTACTACAATGCATTCGGGTGCTACAATCTCAAAACCAATTCTTAATTTCTGATCTCAATATCAAAAATGGTTTTTTGAATGTCGTCAAAACTACAGGGTTACAAGGGCGTTGGCAGCAATTGGGGCATACTCCGTTGGTGATTTGCGACACGGCACACAATAAAGACGGACTAAAAATAGTATTACGTCAAATTCAAAAACAAACGTTTGACCAGCTTCATTTTGTATTGGGTTTTGTAAATGATAAAGATTTGAGTCAAATTTTGCCATTATTTCCCAAAAATGCTATTTATTATTTTGCAAAACCTAATATTCAACGTGGCTTGGAAGCCAAAAAACTGCAACAAATGGCTCTTGAATTTTCGCTCACTGGCGATTCATACCTTTCGGTATCAGAAGCTTATGAGGCAGCTTTGCAGAAAGCATCCAAAGTTGATTTTGTGTTTGTGGGCGGAAGCACCTTTGTGGTTGGAGAAATTTTATAAAAAAATCTAAAATATATTTGCATAAACAAAAAAGTATTGTATATTTGCACTCGCAATAGGGCGATTAGCTCAGCTGGTTCAGAGCATCTGGTTTACACCCAGAGGGTCGGGGGTTCGAACCCCTCATCGCCCACAAAACTTCAACAGAAATGTTGGAGTTTTTTTTTGTTATAAAACGATTTTTTCCGATGTTTTCACAATCTAAAAGTTCTGTAAAAGTGCTAACTACCTAAATAATTTATAGAAAATGAAATTTTTTTGATAAATTTCTATTTACTTTTAAACATTATTTAAAAAAAAACGCTACGAACTTTTTTAACTCCATTTGAAAGTTTCAAATGAATTTTTAATTTATTTTATTCAAATGCTCAAAAAAATCATTAATTTTTATATCAAGTCCAGCCTTCATGTTGGCCTATCTTGCTACTCGTTTATTGGCTTGACCAATTTTTATTTTAAAATTACAATGAACAACCCGGTTCAATATTTTGGTTTGTTCGCTACTGTTTTGGCATATAATAGCATCAAATTTGGAACGCTTTTTTTTTCTAAGCCAATCAGATTTTGTCTTGAAATAAAATTTATTTTTGCAATCAACTTGATTGCTCTTATGGGTAGTTTGTATTTTTTTTTAAGACTTAATTTTATTTCTAAATGCCTGATTATATTTATATTGACTTTACTATTTCTATATACAATTCCAATTTTTAAGACAAAAAGAAATTTAAGAAACCAACCTTTTCTGAAAATTTATTTGGTGGCAATTAGTTGGGTTTTGGTCACTGTTATTTTGCCCGTTATAAACGCAAATATGTTTGTAGTAAAAGACATTACGACCTACTTTTTTCAGAGGTTTTTATTTCTTTTTTCATTGATTTTAGTGTTTGATATAGTAGATTTGAAATTTGATAATTTGTCTCTAAAAACAATTCCGCAATGTTTAGGTGTTTTTCGGACCAAGATTTTGGGTTGTAGTTTAATTGTATTTACAATAATTTTAAGCCACAATTATAGTGATCAAAACTTCCTGCCGAATATATTATTGATGTTGTTTTTGGTATTTGCAAGCCCAAATAGGACCTCATTTTATAGTTTGTTTTTTGCAGAATCCATCCCAATATTATGGTATTGTTTGATTTTAATTTAAAAAAGAAACGCCTGCTTTGCAGCAGGCGTTTCTTTTAGGGTTCATTAAATTATTGAATCACCAATTTTCTGGTGGCAGATTTTCCGTCTTCAGTGATTTTTACAAAATAAACACCGCTTTTCAAGTTGCTTACATTCACTTCGCTTGTAGAGATGGTTTGCAAAACTTTTTTGCCAAGCAAATCAAATATCGCAACATTTTTGTTTGAACTAGCATTTGAATTGATAAATAAAATACCGTTTGTAACTGGATTTGGATAGACATTCAATCCTGCAATTTCAGATAGATTTGTTGCAGCCATTGCTTGTGGCGTCACGTCTGCCCAGGTTGCACCAACTCTAATTTCGTCAATTTCAACTTTTGGAGAAGATGAGTTGTTTCTTAAAAAGATACTACCTACAGCAGCAAAAGCGTTTGTCCCTGCTGCGCTAACAGTTGCGCCAGCTGGCTCTGCACCGCCCAAATCTATTGGATTAATCCATAGAGAGGCCGAAACTGGTGTAACAGAGGTATCAAACTTTACGACAACCAAATAGGTAGTTGCAAAGTTTAAATCTGTAGCAACTTCTGTAAAAGAAGGCGCTGGAGTTCCACCAGAATTGTTCAAAATGCTCAATCGAAAGTTTGCGCCAGCATTTGCAGACATAGCGCCAATTCTTGCACCAAAACTAGATATTGAGCCAGTGGCGGTTGGCGTAGTTCCTAAACCTATAAAATAACTTGGAGCAGTTAGGCTTAATTGTGTGTTATCAAGCACATTTATCAAAGCTGAATAATAAACAATAGTGCTTGAAGTAGTTATAGTTCTGTTGATATCTCTAGGTACAGTTGCATTTGCCCCAGGCAAAAGAATTTTATTTCCGGTTGAAATCGCCAAACCAGCATAATTCAAATTTCCTGCAAACAAATCAATTGTACCAACATTTGCCAATGTATTGCTTTGAGTTGCCCAATTGTTTACCGCAACAATATCGGTAACAGTGCCACTATTGCCACCAACATTTCCTGGAACTGCATAATCAAAATTTTCGTGCAAAATTACTTGACCAAAAGAAATTGAAGCCAGTAAGATAAAAGATAAAGTGTAAAGTTTTTTCATGTTTGAAATTTTTAAATAAATTTAGGCTACAAAGATAACAAGTATTTTTGTATGTAAAAAAAAATCAATATAAATTAATTGTTAATTTATCAACAACTTTGATACTAACTATTTGACAATCAATTTTCTTGTTGTAGAAATTTCGCCTTCTTTAATTTTGATAAAATAAACTCCAGGTAAAAGTGACGTAATATTTAATTCTTTGCCATTTACAACACTTTGAAACACTTTTTTGCCCAAAACATCAAAAATAACGACATCTTTGTCCAACATAGTTTTTGAAGTAATATAGATTTTGCCGTTTGAAACTGGATTTGGAAAAAACCCCAAAACCTCATTAGACACAGATTGCTGCTTGTTTTCTTGAGCAAAACAGCCCAGCGAAAAAAAGCAAAACGCCATGATAATATATAGGTAGTTTTTTGACATCTTTTTTATTTTGTAAATTTATAAAAAATAATACAAATAGCATACCGTTTGACAGGTTTTAAATAAAATTTAACGTTTTTGTCAAATTGCTTAAAAATGCTTAAATTATGAAATCGTTAATTCTTTTGAAATCTAAATTCAAAAACAATTTATGACTACTTTTACACTCGAAAATGTTTTTTATGAAAAAAAAGGAAATCAAAATTCTTTTGGTCGATGACGAAGTAGATATTTTAGAAATTGTGGGCTATAATTTGGCACAAGAAGGCTATCAAATTTTGACCGCTACAAACGGAAAAGAAGCAATTGCTGTGGCCAGAAAACACCTCCCACATTTGATAATCATGGATGTAATGATGCCAATAATGAACGGGATGGAAGCGTGCGAGATTATCAGAAATACGCCAGAATTAAGCCATATTATCATTACTTTTCTCACGGCTCGAAGCGAAGAATATTCACAAGTAGCTGGTTTTGATGTTGGTGCAGATGATTATATTTCAAAACCAATTAAGCCAAAATTATTGGTTAGCAAAGTAAAATCGCTTTTGCGAAGGCTAAAAACCGAGGAGTTAGAAACTACAACTTTGCACGTTGCGGGTTTAGAAATAAACCGTGAATCTTATAAAATCATAAAAAACAATACCCAAATTATCTTGCCTCGCAAAGAATTTGAATTGTTATATTTGTTGGCCTCAAAACCCGGAAAAGTATTTACACGCGAAACCATTTTGAGCAAAGTTTGGGGCAACGATGTGGTGGTTGGGGATCGCACAATTGATGTTCATATCAGAAAATTACGCGAAAAAATGGGTGACGATGTTGTAAAAACCATTAAAGGAATCGGCTATAAAATTGGCGATTTTGATAATATAAATGACAAAAACGTTTTGTAAATCCAATTTTAATTATTTTAAAGATTTAAAAGCAAATTATAAAAATGAAACCAAAAAAATCAATACAGTTTGCATTAATTTCAACACTGTATATTAGTATTTTTGCAATTGTAACTTCAGTTGCATATTGCTATTATTTTGAACTTCATTTTAATCAAAACACATTATTTTTTCTAGTTTTGTCAATTGTATCTTGGTTCTTTTTTACCTTTATTTTGTTGCAATACAGATCCGAAAAATTTATTTTCAAAAGAGTAAAGAAAATCTACGATGAGGTCTCATTTTTAGACAATACGACTTTTTTAAATCCAAATATCACAACAGATTTGAATGAAATTTCACGAGAAGTGAAAAAATTTGCAACCGACAAAAAATTAGAAATTGAACTGTTGAAAGAACGCGAAACTTATCGACGGGAGTTTTTGGGTAATGTGTCGCATGAGCTCAAAACGCCTTTGTTTACAGTACAAGGATACATTTCGACATTGCTAGAGGGCGGAATGAAGGACAAAAGTATTCGCAAAAAATATCTCGAGCGTGCAGAAAAGGGAGTCGAAAGGCTTATTGCAATAGTGCAAGATTTGGACATGATTTCAAAACTAGAAACAGGCGATTTGAATCTCAGTCTGACTACCTTTAATATCATCGAAATGATTCAAAACGTGTTTGATTTGCTAGAATTGAAAGCACAACAAAAAAACATTATCCTTACTTTTGATAACAAATATTCAAAACCTATTTTGGTGGTGGCTGATCAAGAAAAAATACAACAATTGCTAACAAACTTGGTGGTGAATGCCATAAAATATGGCAAAAATGATGGCTCCGTAGAAATTGGTATTGAAAATTGGAACGCAAAAAAATGGATTGTCAAAGTTTTAGACAATGGAGAAGGGATAGAAGCACAACATTTGCCCCGTATTTTTGAACGCTTTTTTAGAGTTGACAAAAGTGGTGCTCGCTCTGAAGGTGGCTCTGGGCTTGGACTTTCTATCGTAAAGCACATTGTAGAAGCACATAACGAAAGGGTTTTTGTAAAAAGTGAGCTTGGAAAAGGAGCAGAATTTTCATTTACGATTCAAAAAAAATAATTTCATAATATAGGATTAATATTAACTTAACATTGACGAATTACTTTTGTCTCGAAAAATAAAAACAATCTTAATTTAATTTTACTATGAAAAAAATTATTGCACTAATTTGTATTTTGGGATCCTTCTTGTCACATGCACAAGATGACAACTCGAAA
>JAYTNQ010000239.1:0-3845 GCA_043748255.1 Bacteroidota bacterium | reverse complement strand
GTTCTGGTTCGTGTTGGGCGAAGTATGCCAAATATTGGGAATCACTACTTTGAAGTGGTCTTAATTGTACAAATTGATTTTCGAGAATGATGGTATCTTTACAATTCATTTTGGTTTGGTTTTGGTCGTAAATTTTTAAGTACATGACAAAAAAAATATTTCATTGAAAACAAATAAAATCAGTGTTAGAAAACAACGTATAATACTGATATTAATCATATTAGAAAAAAATATCCGTATAATTTTCTAATAAAAACATCCGTATGAACGGCAAAGATACAGCGTAAATTTCAGTATTGCAAGTACATTTTAATGGCGAACCAAATTTGGTTTCGGAATTGTTGATAGGTTTGATTATAAGGCTTTTATGCAAAGTTCTTAGTGAAAATTATAATAATTTAGCTACTCGATTTGAGACAAATATTGAAAAAAGAAGAAATTATCGAAGAATCCAACACTTTTTGGCTACGTTTGATTTTTCTATGAAAGCAGTTTAGTAGTTCAATATTCAGATTGAAACCTTAAAAAAGACCATAGTAGCAAAGTTTTGGTTTTTTAGTTTTCAATTCAGGTTCAGAATCGGGATTTTGAAAATTAATTTTTATCGAAAACTGCAATATGTCTTGCAGCGACACGCGTGAGGGCGTAGGCGGAGCTCTTTTGGGGCTGGCGTTTTTCAGCCAGCCCCAAAAAGCGGGAGCCGGAGACCGACCCGCAAGGGGCACGCCCAAAGAAAAAAACGTTTTTGGTGATGATGTAGTGGTCAAAAAGTCAAAATTCTCGATTTTTTGCAGCTTCAAAAATAGCTTTATCCATTTTTTGGTTATATTGCAGGTTAAAAATGCAAATCTGCAAAATTCAAAATATGAAAAAAACAATTATCCTTTTATTATTGATTTTGAGCGTTCAAACGAATGGTCAATGCTGGCTAAAAATAGCCGGAGGTGCGTATCATAATATTGCTATAAAATCTGATGGGTCATTGTGGGCTTGGGGGTTTAATAGCAATGGAGAATTGGGCAATGGCACTGCCAATAATAGCAGCATTCCTATTCAAATTGGCACGGCAACCAATTGGCAAAACGTGGCTTGTGGATTCAATCAGTCGTTTGGGATTAAAACGGATGGCACGTTGTGGGCTTGGGGCAAAAATGAATTTGGAAATTTGGGCGATGGTAGCATGACCAATAAATATTCACCCACCCAGATTGGTAGTGCCACAAACTGGCAGAGCGTTTCTGCTTATGAGGCTCACACGCTGGCCACCAAAACAGATGGCACTCTATGGAGTTGGGGATATAATGCTTATGGACAATTGGGCGATGGCACAATTATAAGTAAAGTTATTCCAACACAAATTGGGACAGCAACAAATTGGCAGAGTGTTTCTGCTGGAGGTCAGCACAGTATTGCTATCAAGACCAATGGTACACTATGGTCTTGGGGTTGGAATATTCCGGGGCAACTGGGCAATGGCGACAACGGAATAAGTGTTTATACGCCAACACAGGTTGGTGTTGCCACCAATTGGCAAAGTGTTTCGTGTGGTTATGATAATGCAATTGCTATCAAATTAAACGGCACACTATGGTCTTGGGGTAGTAATCAATATGGCAAATTGGGTGATGGGACCTCAAACAACCGATATGTTCCTACTCAAATTGGTTCGGCAACAAATTGGCAAAGTGTCGAGGCGGGTGGCTATCATAGCGTTGCTATTAAAACAACAGGGACTTTTTGGGCTTGGGGATCTAATCTGTATGGTCAGTTGGGCGATGGTACTACGATAGATAAGAATATTCCAACCCAGATTGGAACAGCTACAAATTGGCAAAAAGGTGCAGCAAAAGGTTTTCACAGCATTGCCCTCAAAAATGACAACGCCCTTTTTAGTTGGGGCGACAACGAAGTAGGCGAGCTGGGCGATGGAACGGAAACAAACAAAATTATTCCAACGGCAATCGTTTGTGCTGTTAGTTGCAATCCACCATCCAATTTTTCGGTAACCAATGTGACAGCAACAACAGCAACCATCAATTGGACAGCACCAACACCGGCCGCAAATAGTTATTTATATCTTTATAACACAAGCCCGACCATGGGCGGGTTAGACGGAGGTACCATAACCACATCTGCCAATTTGACAGAATTAGTTCCAAATGCCGATTATTATTGGTGGGTGTCATCGGTTTGTGGAAACACACAATCTGCATGGGTATTGGGCGGTTTTTTTGCTACAGCAATTGCTACACCAACAATCTGTTTCAAGAAAGTGGCTGGTGGATATGACTTTACGGTTGCTATAAAAGCCGATGGCACCCTATGGTCTTGGGGCAATAATAACTATGGACAATTGGGTGATGGAACAACCATCAGCAAACTTGTGCCAACCCAAATAGGAAATAGTTCAGATTGGATGCAAATATCGGCTGGATTTGGACACGTTGTTGCCATAAAAACAAATGGAACGCTTTGGGCTTGGGGGCGCAATCAATATGGTCAGCTGGGCGATAACACTACAATCAATAAACTAGTTCCTACACAGATTGGTATAGCAACCAATTGGAACAATATAGCTACTAAATATTATCATAATATTGGTGTCAAATCAAATGGAACAATATGGACTTGGGGGCAGAATACCTTTGGCCAAATTGGCGACGGCACTACCTCAATCAAAACAATCCCAACTCAAATTGGCACCCAAACAAATTGGCAAACTATAGCCTGTGGCAATTCGCACTCGATGGCCATCAAAACCAATGGCACATTATGGGGCTGGGGATACAACCAACGAGGGCAATTGGGAAATGGCAGCTATCTTGACGCTCTTACACCTATTCAAATTGGTACCGACACCAATTGGAGAGGCGTTGATGCCGGATATCATTTTACGATTGCCACTAAAACTACCAATACAATTTGGAGTTTTGGAGAAAATAATTATGGCGAATTAGGTCTAAATAATCTTACAAAATTCATCAATATACCAACACAAATTGGGACTGCAGCCAGCTGGGAAAATGTTTCATGTGGCCGAAGTCACGTAATAGCATCCCGAACTTATGGTGCACTATATTCATGGGGATACAACATATATGGACAAATTGGAAATGGAACAACCACTGATGTGCTTGCACCTACACTGCTTTATAACCTATCTAACTGGAACAATTTATCTAATGGGTTTTACCATTCAACAGCTATAGACAACAATGGCAGCCTATATACCTGGGGATACAATAATGTTGGACAATTAGGCAACGCAACCACCACAAACGATTTGGATATTTTTGGTACATTAGTCTGTCCTACGAGCCTTGCAATAGCACAATATTTGGTTTCAAATGAAATAAAAGCCTATCCAAACCCAATACAAGATATATTGAATATCACATTTGAAAAAACAATCACTTCCGTTTCAATCTATAATCTATTAGGCCAAAAAATAATCTCAAGATCAGTCAATGCAAACCAAACATCAATAGATGTGTCAAACCTGCTATCGGGGACCTATTTTGTAAAAGTGATTGCCGATAACCAAACAAGAATCGTCAAAACCATCAAACAATAAACCAAAAAGCAAACAGGTTTTTTTTTATTATTGGCGCGCTTCAAGGGTACAGTGACCTCTACGCCAAAAAAAAAGCCCAATCGATGATTAGGCTTTTGTAGTAAGTAATTGTAAATTGGGTTGATAAAACGTTTATTTTACTTTGTTTAGTATGCTTTTGAAGGCTACTGGGTGGTTCATAGCGAGGTCTGCCAACACTTTTCGATTGAGTTCGATATTGTGTTTTTTTACTTTGCCCATGAATTGTGAGTAGGACATTCCTTCGAGACGT
>JAYTNQ010000238.1:0-1387 GCA_043748255.1 Bacteroidota bacterium | reverse complement strand
GAGCATTTTAATAGTGTCTTGAAAAGCCAAAAAGTCTTATTTCGCCCCGATGTAGCGGCATCCTTTTTTTGGTTTTTTTTTTCAAAAACCAAAAAAAGATATAGCGTGCAGCGGGACAGGTGGTGTGTGATAGGGGAGGTCTGCGCCAAAAATCACTCAAAATTTTTAGGACATATCCACGGTGTTTTTTTGTGCCAATTGGGCGTAGGTGCCGTTTGTTAGTTTCTCGCGAATGGCTTCAAAGGCTACTAAAGTTTCGTTGATGTCTGCCAATGTGTGGGTTGCTGTGGGTATCATGCGCAGCAAAATGATGCCTTTTGGGATGACGGGATATACGACGATGGACAAAAAGATGCCATAATTTTCTCTTAAATCATTGACCAACATCATGGCTTCTGGAATACTTCCTTCGAGATAAACGGGTGTTACACAGGTGTTTGTGTCGCCTATGTTAAACCCTTTTTCTGTTAGTCCGTTTTGAAGTGCGTTTACGTTTTGCCACAATTTGTCTTTCAACTCGGTAGAGTTTCTTAGGATTTCTAATCTTTTTAGGGCTCCTACGGTTTGTATCATTGGCAATGCTTTTGCAAACATTTGTGATCGGAGGTTGTATTTTAAAAAATCGATAATTTCTTGGTCTGCGGCAATAAAGGCGCCGATGCTTGCCATTGATTTTGCAAATGTCGAAAAATAAATATCTATTTGATTTTGAACGCCTTGTTCTTCGCCTGCGCCTGCGCCGGTTTTGCCGAGTGTGCCAAATCCGTGGGCGTCATCGACCAATAGTCTGAAATTGTATTTTTGTTTTAGTGCTACTATTTCTTTGAGTTTGCCTTGTTGTCCGCGCATTCCAAAAACGCCTTCGGTTATAAAAAGTATGCCGCCACCTGTTTCTGTGGCCATTTTGGTGGCTCGTTGTAAGTTTTTTTCGATGCTTTCGATGTCGTTATGCCTGTATGTAAATCGTTTTCCGATGTGCAGGCGTACCCCGTCGATGATGCAAGCGTGGGCATCTACGTCATATACAATGATGTCATTTTTGGTTACTAATGCGTCTATGGTTGACATTATGCCTTGGTAGCCAAAGTTGAGCAAATAGGCGGCTTCTTTAATGACAAATGTTGCCAATTCTTGTTCTAATTGTTCGTGGGCATTGGTGTGTCCAGACATCATGCGTGCGCCCATTGGATAGGCGGCTCCATATTGTATGGCTGCATCGGTATCTGCTTGTCGCACTTCGGGATGATTGGCTAGGCCGAGATAGTCATTCAAACTCCAGTTCAAAATGGTTTTTCCGTGAAATTGCATTCTTGGGCCTAATTCGCCTTCTAATTTTGGAAATACATAATATCCTTCGGCTTGTGAAGCCCATTTTCCTAATGGGCCT
>JAYTNQ010000237.1:0-10134 GCA_043748255.1 Bacteroidota bacterium | reverse complement strand
TTTTGGGCGTGCCCCTACGGGTCGGTCTCCGGCTCCCGCTCTTTTTTTGGGCTGAAAAACGCCCAAAAAAAAGGAGCTCCGCCTTTGCCCTCACGCAAGCCTCCGAAAGAGATTTTACTTTTGCAACATCATTCGTTTTCAAAAAACATTTTTATTTTGAATAACCAACAACACTATCGTAGCAACTGAAATATAAAAGTGTATATTTATATTTTGTAATATTCTCCAATGATGCGCCCCCACACAGTTTGTCATCCTTAAAGGATCTTGCCAATTTGTGTCGGCTGAAAACAGTTTGGGTATCAACTACAAATAAAACAAAATATTTTTAGTCTTGTGATGCTACTTTTTATAACCCAACTTTCTAATTTCAGACTTTGCCATAAGATGCTTTCAGCATGACAAACTGCGGAGATTCGGGTTTGTGGGTAATTGTAAATTGTAAATTGTAGTTGGCTTTATTAGGGCAAAGAAAGACTGGATTTTTTTGTGGGGCTCTGATTTATATATGCTGCTTTTAAAATATTGCGTTTTTAATCTCTGTATAAATTCTATTAATTTCTTCTTTAAAATTATTATTTGTTTCTTCGGATAACCAACCATCTTTATACCATTTATGATAGGGTGTATTAATTATATTCCAACCAGCACGAGTTAAAATTTCCATTCTTTCAATATGTTCAACTGTGTAATTGTCTGCAATTCCGTTATTAGTAAAATGATGAACTCCATCAACTTCGATAGCAACTGATTTTTTTGTATTGTGATTAAACATTACAAAATCTAATCTTTTTTGTCCGCAGCTTTTTACTTGATTATGCAAAGTGATTTTATTTCCATTGGAATTTATTTCTACAAATTTTTTCAAAAATGAATAAACATATCTTTCAAAATCACTTTCAAATAAATCTAAGTTTAATTTCGGCAAATTTGGTTTGAGATATCCATCTTTAACAATTGTCAAATCACTTTCGGTAACCGTACCATTTATGTAATACAAATAGTTATAGATAACATTAAACGTTTTTGGAAATGGTGAATAAACAAAATATGTAAATGATTTTGCTCTACTTGTTGCAACATTTAATCTTTTTGCGTCTTGGTAATGACCTTGTCCGCCTCTACAATCCGTATCGAGACACAGCGAAAAAATCATTATATCTCTTTCATTTCCTTGAAACTCTTCAGGTGTTCCAATCATTAAATCATAATCACTGTCTAAATCTGGTAAGTGTTCTTCTATTAATTCTTCAATTTTTTTACATTGATCTCTAATCATTGAAATGACTCCAATTGTAAAATCTTTTTTATCAATGTGGTTTGGTAAATTATATTGTGTAGTGGTTGTATAAAATAAATCTTGTGTGTTTGACGAAGTCAAACCTTGAATAATCTTAACAACTTCCTCAGCTTCGGCTAAAACTACTTTACTATTTGTTTCAGTTTCTCTTCTACCATTTACATTAATTGCTTTGAAACATTCAATTGAAACTTTATCAGGCGTTTCCGTCATTATTTTTAATTTCCCTTCGGGATTTTCTTTATCTTTATAAAATTGCTTACTAGTATATTTGGCAAGTTTTGGTAAGGAACGAAAATGTTCATCAAGCATTACTTCTGTTGGAATAACGTTATAATCATCACTTTTTATAAAGTCTAATATAGACGATTGTGTAACAGTTAGTTTTTTCTTTATAGCAGTTTGATACCTAATTAATTCTCGGTTATATTTTCCCCAAGTAAATTCATCAAAATTTTTGCCCAATGAAAAATTTAAACCAGCAGCTTTTAAACTTAGTTGTTGATGGTCGCCAACAATACATAATTTTTTTCCTCGATAAAATGCGGGTAAAATTTCTGCTAAATTAACTTGTGATGCTTCATCAACAATTACTAAGTCAAATAAATCGGGAATTAACGGAAATAAATTTCCTAAATGTCTAATTTCAGCAGTCCAAAAAGGAATAACATCAGTGATTTTTTTAAAATCAATTTCATTCATTTTTTTTTCAATTAATTTGCTATTTACATTTGTTAACATTCCATTAAACTTATCGATTTCACGCTGATAAGATACATCGCTTACTTTTTCAAAAACATTTGTTTTATATTTAAGTTTGGTTATTTGTTTTTGAAGTTTTAAAATATCAGTTTGTAGATTTTTGATACCTTTTCGAATACTATTTGCGTCAATATTTAATTCATTAGTTTTGATTTGTACTTCTGTAAATAATACATTTACCTTGACAAATGCCTTACTAAAATTTGGTAAAGTATTTTCATTTAGCCAATCCATTGGCGTGTTGAATTTTGATTTTAAATGTTTTTTGAATTTGTGAATATAAAGTTTTGAAGATAAATTATTAGAATTTATTTCCCATATTCTTTCTATTTTTCCAATAATTTCATTATATTTTTTTTCGTCTTTGATTTTTTTAAATTGAAATCCCGAAGGGATTTCAAAAAAATCTGTATTAACTCTTTCTAATTCGTTTAAAAATCGTTCGTTAAGATCTTTAAAAAACCTTTGTTTTTCTAATATTTTATTTCGTTTATCGTTCTCTTTTTTTAATTCAACTAATTTTTCGGAAAGTTGATTTTCATAGTCGAATAAATATTTTTTATAAACAGAATATTGTTCAAAAAAACGAGTTGAATTTGATGTCTCATTTCGAAGAAAATTACAATAATCTTTTATTTTTTTTCTTGCATTTGTATCGTAGTAACAAACCCCCAATAATCCATTACCGTCAGACAAATATGGTTCAATTTTCTTATTTACAACTTGTAGTGCGGCAGTTTTTTGTGATAATACTAAAACTTTTTTATTCATTGCAATTGCTGATAAAACTATTGCAGATATTGTGTGAGATTTTCCAGTTCCGGGTGGTCCTTGAATATATGATATTTCATTTGACCAAGCATTTTTTAATCCCTGAATTTGACAGTTTGACAATGAAATAGGAATATGTTTATCGATAATTATTTGAATTTCATCTTCAATCGGAATTCTATTTATTGGAGCTCTTTCATCAGTTAAAGCATTAATTAATAATTTTTCAACAACTGGATTTTTGAAATCCCCATCCGCCTCAACACTTTTTACAAAACTGTTTAATGCTTCATATGTAGATAATTCATTTGGGATTAGATTAAGAAAAAAGTGTTTTGTATTGACGAAAATTAATTCCTTTTCAAATAATGATTTCTCCCTTTGTGTTGTAGTATTTGAAGTAGTTGGTCGAGTCGTATATTTAATTAATTCATTCTTAAAATTATAATCAGACTTCTCAATCGATTTAATTGTATTAAAATGTTCTAAATTAGTTTTTAACTCTTTAAATATTTCGTTTGATAATAATGAAATAGCTTGAAAATCAAATTCTTCTATTTCCTCTAATTGTTTTTCAAACTTTTGAAGTATTTCATTTGCATCATCTTCAAGTGTATTTGAAACCTCTTCATCTTCGTAATAAGAATTTGTAGTTAATGAAGAAATAAAATCATAATTAATTGTCAAAGTACTAATAACAGGGTCAATCAAAATTGAATTTGTTTCGTCTTTTATTATGTTACATTGGATTGTTAAAATTGGTGCTGTAAACTTTCGTCTACTTGTTCCTACAACGATTCCAAATCCAATAAATAATTTCTTATCATTGTTATTTTGCAAAAAACTTTGGTATTTAGAAAGTTCTTGATAATTATTATTGGTTGGTTTAATATCAAGTTCAATTTTTTCAAATTGAGTAGCATATCCAAACTTTTTATTTAATAAGCAGTTTTCAAAGCCATTTCTTGAAATGATTTTCCTGCTAACATCTCTCAAATATGAAAGATAGGCTATAATTTGCTTTGTGTTTTGAGAATGATTTGATATTTTCATAATTAATCCAAATCAAGTGGTGCTTTAATTTCCATCAAAATGCTTTTTAAATTATGTTGTATTTCTTCTTTAAATTTATTAGCATCCAATTTGGTATCGTGATTGTCTTCAGTATATTTAATTATGGTTGTCTCAATAATCTTTGAATAATCTTTAAAAGAATTTTTAATTAAATTGGTTTCGATATTTAATTCTTTTTGATTTTTTTTGTTTTCATTAATTATCAGTTCAATTCCTAATTCGGCTTTACTATTTGATTGCTCATGTGCTGTTTTAATGTTAATAGCTAATTCTGTAATTTTATCGATTAATTTTTTTGAAGTATCATTTAATCTATTTTCTTGATTTTTTGTGTTTTGAGTGTTTCTCAGGTCTTGTTGTTTTTCAGTTTCTATAATTTTATTTAAAATTAAATTTTGTAATTCTTTAAATTGGTTTTCACTATTGGCTTTATTCTTTTTTTCATTTTTTAAGTAGATATAAAAAAAGTACCCAATGATGATGCTTTCGATTATAAAAAAGGATGCAATTATGATATCTGAATTTTTCATATTTTATTATTTGAGTTAAATACTATTTTATAAGATTCTTTGGTTATACAGCCATGAACAAGTTTATCAATGCAATATACTTCTTTTTTTTAAATTACCCACACATTTTTTAGTTTTTTTCAACCATTCGGTCTTGAGCATTTTGATTATTGGTGATTTGGTATGATTTCGTAAGTTGTAGTTGATGCTTTTTGATGTAAACAAATTAGTAATCGGGTTCTGTTTATCGGAGCTTATCTGTAGGGTTAAATACTTAGAAGTATTCGATTATTGTATTTTTTTGTTGGCTTTTCAAGCCCAAAATAACTTTGGGTGTTGTTATAAGATTATATTCTTTTAATATATTTGCGAAATATCGTTGATTTAGTTTACAGGAAAAATCATGTTTTATATAATTTATTTCTTTTAAAGAAAGTTCTCACGATTATTTAAGGACAGCCTTGAACAATCAACTTTTATGTGTAATCGTATGATTTGTAGCCTGTTAAAATGTTAGGTGTTCATAATTAGCAGTTTTTTTTGAAAACGTACACTATTTGCATCTAATTGAATATTCTTCAATCAAATGAAAATACGGTCTCAAAAATCTTTCTACATCTAATTTTTTAGACATCTTTTTTCTTTCGCCTCGATTTTTTATTTGGTTTAATTTTTCTTTTTTTTCATTTTCAAAACGATAATAATCACTTTTCATATCCTTTGTAGCGACTTTATCATCTATTAAAATTTTACTTTTTTGAATGTATTCCATAAACTCTGGGCAGTCTTTCCCTACTTCCTCGAAAGCTTTTAAAAATTTATCATCCACTTTACCTAAATTAAACATATTAATCCTGTTAAAATCAATTGGTATAAATGCAAATTCATCGTTGGGTTTTTTAATATATGCTATCACAAACATCGGTCTGCAATTAATAGAGCATTGGTTTACCATCAAGCCGTATAAGTTTATTTTGTTTTCAGAAATGAGTGGAATCATCACTTCTCGTTCAAGATTTACTACTTTCAAACTACTATTTATCGTTTTCAATTTTAGCTTTTCATATTTAATAGTGTCTTCTTCCATTAATTTAATTGACTTTATGTCCAACAGATTAAGGTTTTCTACTGATCCATTCATTTCTTTTTTGAACTTAAATGTGGTTCTATCTAAATTAATTTTTGACTCGATTGGACTAAAATCGTATGTAAAACCGTGCACTTCAATGGTGTGTGGTAGCCTAAAATCTTTTATAAAACCTGTAATAGTGTTTCCATTATTCAAAACTATTTCTGAAGAAATGAAGTTTTTCTTTGATGTAAAAAATACAATATCTTGTGCCTGAATGCTTTGACATATAGCTAAAATGCTTAAAATTAAAATTATTTTTTTCATGTTTTATTTGGTTTTCATAAATTCAAATTTATTCAAAAATACAAAATAATGCGGGTAAATTCGTCTTGTTGTTGTTAAAATATATATAAACCGCTCCTGGTCTGCAAAAAGTGGTGTTTGGTTTGCCAAAATTTTTATAAATCACTGTCCACAAATATACAAAACAATTGCTAATATCAAGCACAAAAAACCTCCAACAAATAACATCTTGCAAATCCCCAAAAGTCTATAATCGCCCCGATGCAGCGGCATCCTTTTTTTGTTTTTTTTTTCAAAAACCAAAAAAAGATATAGCGTGCAGCGGGACGGGTGGTGTAAAGAATAGGGGAGGTGTGCGCCAAAAAAAGTTACCCGTTATTGTAGCGAATATCGCCGTCTTTTTTAAGATTTCATTAGCAATGATGGGATTTTTTTTAGATTTTTAAGAAAAATTAATGAATTTGAATGGTGCAGGGTTTTTTGTTATGATGGAATTTTAATCGTGTGTTTGATTATTAAATGGTAATATACTCAAAGTTAATATTTTTTTTAAAAAAATTTATAAGCGCAAAAGTGTAAACTTGTAGCAGTATTTGTTGTAGAGGTTGTCGATCTTGGTTGAAAGGATTTTTATTTACCGTTTTAATAGATTGAAATGACCATTTATTTTTTTTGTTGAAAAAAAAGTTGTTGTAGTAATTAAATATTTTGTTTAATTTTTTGTAAATAAAGATAAACAAAAACTATATTTGCATTTCAATTGAAATCAATTCAAGAAGATGAAACCAAAAATTGAATTATCTGAAAGTTCAAAAGACCGAATAATCGAAATGGCATGGGAAGACCGTACTCCATTTGATGCGATTTTGCAACAGTTTGGATTAAAGGAGCAACAAGTAATCGAAATAATGCGCCACGAAATGAAACTCTCGAGTTTCAAAATGTGGCGACAAAGGGTTCAAGGACGACAAACTAAGCATCTAAAAAAACGGCTTTTTTTGCTTGGGAATTTCAAATGTAAAGAGCAACGAATCATATCTCAAAACAAAATTTCAAAAAGACACACATGAAAAACATTATTATTATTGGAGGAAGCAGCGGCATTGGATTTGAGGTTTTAAAACAACAACTTCAAAACAACAATATTGTTTTCAACTTATCAAGAACAAAACCAGCTATTTCAAACCAAAATCTACATCACTTTGACCTTGACATTTTAAGCGATCAATTGCCAGAAATTGAGCATGTTGACCATCTCATATATTGTCCAGGCTCCATCAATCTAAAACCAATTTTGAGTCTTACGATTGACGATTTTAGACAAGATTTTGAAATTAATGTGATTGGTGCAGTAAAATCAATTCAAAAATATTTGCCCAAACTTAAACAAGCTGCAAAACCCTCGATTGTACTTTTTAGCACTGTTGCTGCCAAGTTAGGAATGCCTTATCACGCCAGTATTGCCACCGCAAAAGCAGGTGTCGAGGGTTTGGTAAAATCGCTCGGAGCAGAGTTGGCACCCAACATTAGAGTTAATGCAATTGCCCCAACAATCACTTCAACGCCATTATCAGCATCGATCTTACGAAACGAAAGAATGAAAGAAATGATGGCAGAGCGTCACCCCATGAAAAAATATTTGGATCCAGAAGAAGTGGCAAGCATGGTAGATTTTTTGATTTCGGAAAAAGCAAATGCTATTTCTGGTCAAATTTTTGAAATGGATTATGGTTTAGTAACTTTTAAAATCTAAAATATTTTTAATTCAATCCCAAATCAACTACCTTCGTATCATAAAAACAATATATGAAAATAGCGATAGTTTGTTATCCAACTTTTGGCGGAAGTGGCGTGGTTGCTACAGAATTGGGTCTCGAACTGGCCAATCGTGGTCACGAAATACATTTTATTACCTATCGGCAACCCGTTCGTTTGGCATTATTAAACCCGAATGTTCACTATCATGAAGTGAATGTTCCAGAATATCCGCTTTTTCATTATCAACCTTATGAACTTGCACTTTCAAGCAAATTGGTTGATACGGTAAAGTTGTATAAAATTGAATTATTACACGTTCATTATGCCATTCCACATGCCTATGCGGGTTATATGGCGAAGCTAATGCTGCAAGACGAAGGTATCAAAATTCCAATGATAACAACACTTCATGGTACAGATATTACATTAGTAGGTAATCATCCACATTATAAAACAGCCGTAACATTTAGCATCAACAAATCTGATTTTGTAACTTCGGTATCTCAAAATCTGAAAGAAAATACCCAAAAATTGTTTGCTATCGACAAGGAAATTCATGTGATTCCAAACTTTATAGAATTGCACAAAAATCAAAATATTGCCCCACAAAGTTGTCAACGAACTGTAATGGCTAATGCCAATGAGCGCATTATCACCCATATTAGTAATTTTAGAAAAGTAAAAAAAATTCCGGATGTGATTCAAATTTTTTATAAAATTCAGCAAAAAATCCCTGCAAAATTGATGATGGTTGGAGACGGTCCAGAAAAAGAAAAAGCAGAGCAACTGTGTGCCAAACTCCAAATTCAAGATAAAGTTATTTTTTTTGGAAATAGTAACGAAATAGATATGATATTGAGCAATTCAGATTTGTTTTTGTTACCATCAGAAACAGAAAGTTTTGGCCTAGCTGCCCTTGAGGCTATGGCCTGGCAAGTTCCTGTTATTTCAAGCAATTCTGGTGGTTTGCCCGAAGTAAATCAAGATGGTTTTTCTGGCTATTTGAGCAACGTGGGCGACGTTGAAAAAATGGCTGAAAACGCTATTAAAATATTGAAAAGCGACCATGTTTTGAATGAATTTAAAAAAAATGCTTTCAAGACAGCCCTGAAATTTGACATCAAAAATATTTTACCATTATATGAAAACCTATATCAATTGGCACTTAAAGAACATTAAAATGAAACAAATAGTTTTTTTAATATTGATATTTATACTTTTAGGTTGTAGCAGTTCAAAAACAACAACAAAACCCCTTTTTGAAATTTTGTCCGAAAAAAATTCTGGTGGTGCAAGTATTCGATTTTTTGAAATAATTAGCGAAACAAACGAGTTTATGATGATAAAAAACGACCCAGAACTCAAAAATAAAATCAAACAAACGGATATTGAAAGCTCCAATTTTTTGATTCTCAATCTTGGCGAAAAACCAACGGGAGGTTATTCTTTAAAGATTGATGCGGTAGTCGAAAATGATAAAAACATTATTATTACTACACATGATATCCTTCCAAAACCAAATCAAAATGTTACTTTAGATTACACAAGCCCTTTTTTAGTAGTTAAAATAAATTCGAAGAAAGAAATTTTGTTTGTCGAAAAATAATTTTTAAAACACATAGCGCAACGAAAGTGCTATATCTGTTCTAAAACCATTTTTTTGACTACCAAAAACAATTTCTGGACGATAATCGAGTGATGCTTGCAAGGGAAAATCAAAAATATATTCGATTCCAATATTTCCAGAAGCTACTGCAAATGTGCTACTTTCGTTTTCAAAACTGCTATTGCCGATTCCGGTACCCGCACCAGTAAACCACTGAAAATTATTATCTAAATCAAAAATCCATTGATAAATACCGGATAGTTTTAATACATTATTTTTATCAGAACTTCGCCAACCCAAATCTACCTCGATCCTATTATCGGTAGATAGTTTTCGTTGAAAGCTCATTTCTGTACCTAATCCGTTTTGGTTTGAAAAACGCAACCCCAAAGCATTCGTTGCTATTTTTTGGGCAGAAGCCGATTGATAACTACCAAAAATTAGCAAACTTAAAAACAATAATTTTTTCATTTTGTGATTTTTTATTTTACAAAAAAACGAAAAAAAGCTGCTTTAAGTATAGTCAAAAACCAATTTAACGTTTATTTATGCTTCAATTTTTATTTTTTTATAAATGTAATGTTTCAAAAAGGGTAACAAATAGATTGCAAGTTGGCAATAAAATAATTTTTGGTATAAGATCTACCGCACCAAACTAAAATTTCCTTTGAAAATTTTGCCACTTTCAAAATGAAGTACAAACCAATAATCATCAGACGGAAGTGGTTTTCCGGCAAAATTGCCATCCCAGCCTTTGGTGTTTTGGGCAGTTATTTGTGTTATTAATTTGCCTGTTTTGTCAAAAATATCAACAAGACTATGATTGTTAAAAATGCTGTTGATACCAGCAATTGTCCAAAAATCATTGGTTCCGTCTCCGTTTGGTGAAAAGAATTTTGGGTAGCCAACCACCACAAACTCGCGACTCACTATGTTGCATCCCTGCAAGTTATTTACAAAAGCGGTGTGGGTTCCTATG
>JAYTNQ010000236.1:0-3862 GCA_043748255.1 Bacteroidota bacterium | reverse complement strand
TAAACAATATTTTGTCCACTTTTTAAAACCGGAAAAGTATTGTTAATTCCCGAACTTCCATAGGTGCCATTACTTGCTGTCCAAGTAAAATTTGAAATCCCTGCAGGAATTGGATTTGTAAAATGCACATTTACAGCATTATTTGGCCCTTGATTTAAAACCGAAACCGTATATTCTGAAATTTCGCCCAATTGATAACCTGTCTGTGAATCACTATTCAAAACCCGCAAATCTGAAACCGCAACATCGGTATCTGTACACTGCGGGCAAAGCGGCGTTGGATCTACAGTATCGCTTGAAACTGTTGCAGCATTGATCAAATCTCCAACAAAATTTGAGGGTACAAAAAGGGTGATAGAATACGTCACCGATGCACCAACATTCAAAACCAAAATTGTATTGTTTAATGGAATATTTGTGCCGGTTGCTGCGTTTCCAGACCAAGAAAACTGCGTGATTCCTGAAGGTATTGGGTTTACAACATGAACATTTGTCGCATTATTTGGACCATTGTTGGACACAGTAACCGTATATACCGCACTAGAGTTGAGCACATAACCTGTTTGCGAATTAGTATTAATCACCTGCAAATCAGCCTGCCCAAACCCCAATACAACCCAAAAAAATATCGAAAATATAAGTAAAATTTTTTTCATAATCAAATCTAAAAAAAGCGTAAAACCAACTAAATAAAGTTAAATAAATATTTAAAGACCAAATATAATTAATTATCATCAATTTGTTCCTTAAATTTGCAAAAAAATACTACTCCAATGACAACCGTAATCATAAAGCCCACCCAAAACAACGCCATTATCAAGTTTGAATTTCCAGACTTTATCACTCAAAATCAAAGTTTTGAGTTCAAAAACATAGACCAAGCAAGCCAATCGCCACTTGCACAACAACTATTCTATTTGCCATTTGTAAAAAGCGTTTATATCAGCAGCAATTTTATCGCCATCGAAAGATATAATATTGTCGAATGGACAGATGTTCAAACCGAAGTAGCACAACAAATCAACGATTATGTCAACAATGGCGGCATTATCATTATAGAAAACCCAAAAACCACCAAAAATGCCACAACAGTCTATGGCGAAACCACCCCAAACCCAGCCGTACTCAAATTTGTAGTCAGCAAAATGCTTACAAAAACCGCCGTCGAATTCAAAAACATCGATCAAACCGCAAGCTCACCATTAGCACAAGAATTATTCAAATTTCCGTTCGTAAAAGAAGTTTTTATCGACGAAAATTATATATCCGTCACCAAATATGACATCGCAGACTGGTCACAAATAACCCTCGAAATACGCAGTTTTATCAAAGAATTTATAGAAAATGGCGGCACCGTTTTAGACCAAAATCAAATCCACCAAAACCCAAAAATCGAAAAACAACAGATTGCTAATTTCGATAATCTCGACACCACCTCACAACAAATTATCAACATTCTTGAAGAGTATGTCAAACCCGCCGTACAAGCAGACGGCGGCAACATCCTATTCGACTCCTTCGATCCCCAAACAAAAAACGTCAAAGTTATCCTACAAGGCGCCTGCAACGGATGCCCATCATCAACTTTCACCCTCAAAAGCGGCATCGAAAACATGCTCAAAGACATGCTCAACGACCACGATATCAAAGTAGAAGCCCTCAACTAAATATTTTTTTTTTGGCGCACAGCATCAAATCCAGCACAACACCCGTCCCGCTGCACGCTATATCTTTTGGTTTTTTCTGAAAAAGAAAAAAACCAAAAGGATGCCGCTGCATCAGGGCGATTTTAGACTTTCAAACTTTTCAAAACATTTTTAAAAAAACCTATTTCCGCCAATAATATTTTAGTTTTTTGACCAAGAAAAACATCACCGGAACCATCACAAGCGTCAATACAGTGGCATACGTTAGTCCAAAAATAATAGTCCAAGCCAATGGCCCCCAAAAAACAACATTGTCGCCCCCAATATACAAATGAGGATTCAAATTAGTTACCAGCCCAAAAAAGTCAAAATTCAAACCAATTGCCAACGGAATAAGCCCCAAAACAGCCGTTAGCGCCGTCAGCAAAACCGGACGCAAACGAGATTTTCCAGATTTGATAATCGCCTCTTTAATTTCGGAAATCGTCAAGTCATCATGCGATTTTTGGTTGTTTTGACTCACTTTTGCATCCATCAAAAGCACAAAAAAGTCCATCAAAACAATCCCGTTTTTCACCACAATTCCAGACAATGCAATAATGCCCATCATGGTCATCAAAATCACAAAATCCATAGAAGCAAATACATAGCCATAAAAAACACCCGAAAAACTCAACAAAACCGTGAACATAATTACCAAGGTTTTTGAAATCGAATTAAACTGCAACACAATAATAATCGTGATACTCGCCAATGCCAAAAGCAAAGCCCCAAACAAAAAGCTCGAATCCTTTTTTTGCTGCTCCTGCTCGCCCGAAAACGAATACGTAATATCGCCAGCCATTTTATAATTGGCTGCTCCCAAGGCACTTTCAATTTGTTTGCTTATTCCGTCGCCATTAGCACCCGTCAAAACATTTGAATAAACCGTCATTACCCGTTTTGAATTTTTACGTTTAATCTGGTTAAAAGTATATTTTTTTTCAGTGCTCGCCAATGCCGAAATTGGCACCTGCATAATCTGACCATTATTTTGGTTATGAAATGTAACTGGCTGATTGAAAAGAACACTCTCGTTTTTGCGCTGGTCCTCTTGCAATCGCATCACAATATCATAATCGTCTTTGCCTTCTTTATATTTAGATATTTCCTGTCCATATATTGCTCTTCGCATCGTAAAACCAACTTGTCCTGTTGTGGCTCCCAAGCTTCCAGCATTAACACGGTCAATTTTCATCTCCAATTCTGGAGTTTCTTTATTGACATCTACATTCAATTTTTCGATACCAATAATGTTTTTAGAGTTAATAAAGGCAATCACCTTATTGGCTTCAACCAGCATTTGGTCATAATCTGTACCCGAAAGTTGCAAACTAATAGGATATCCCGATGGCGGGCCTGCATTATCTTTCTCGACCGTGATTTTCACACCCGGAAACGCTTTTACTTTGGCTCTGATAGCCTCGATAATCAAGTTGGTATCAACACCTTTGCGGTAATTAAATTCTGTAAAATTAACCGTCACTTTGCCTTTAAAAGGCGATTCAGACTGGTTTCCAGCATCTACATTTGGATTTCCAGCCCCAGTGCCCACTTGCGAAACGATACTTTCGGCCAAATAATTTTCGTGGTTTTCGACATATCCTTTCATAAGGTCAATCACTTGTTTTTCTACAAAAAGAGTCGCATCATTGGTTTTCGAAATATCTGTTCCTTGCGGAAACTCAATATATACAATAGCTTGATTTGGAATATTATTTGGAAAAAACAACACATTGCGAGGAAAAACTCCCAACAAAATCACAGAAAAAACCAAAAGACTTACAATCAAAATCAAAGCAACAACGGCACGCTTGGTCGTTAGAATTTTATCCAAAAAAAACTGATATTTATTTTCTAATTTCGGAAAAAAACTGTGCTGAAAATCCTGTGTCCATTTATAAATAAAAAAACGATACAACCACATAAACCCCAACGAAAGGATAATCAAATGCCCTATAGCTTTCATCCAAACGGTATGTGTCAAATTGCCCGGAATCGTAAACAACAAGCCCGATACTACAAAAATAATTGTATATTTTTTGAGTGCCTTTTTGCTAATATTTCTATCTTCGGTATCCATAAAACCTCCTGTCATTGCTGCATTTATGATCATTGCCACAAACAGCGAAGCACCCAAGACACATGATAAAGTGATCGGAAAATAAACCATAAAT
>JAYTNQ010000235.1:0-1391 GCA_043748255.1 Bacteroidota bacterium | reverse complement strand
GCAAAATACTTTTATAATTCTGTAAAAACTGCTTCATAAAACCAAATTTTTTATTAGAAAAAGTAAAAGTAGCCAAAAATCATACAAGAAAAATTTTTAGCCCAAAAAAAAGAATTTTTCTACTTACTTTTGTCAAAATCAAACTTATGTCTATCGAAGTCAAAAACATCAGCAAAAAATATGGCACACAAATTGCCTTAGACAACATCAGTTTTAGCATACAAAAAGGCGAAATCGTTGGCTTTCTAGGCCCAAACGGTGCCGGCAAATCAACCCTGATGAAAATTCTAACCACCTATCTCAAACCAGATAGCGGCAGCGCAAAAGTCAACAACTTTGACCTACAAACCCAACCCAAAAACATACAACAATCCATAGGCTACCTACCCGAGCACAACCCCCTATATCTCGATATGTATGTGCGCGAATACCTTGACTTCAACGCCGGCATATACCACACAAACCCAAACCGAATTCAAGAAGTAATCACCCTAACTGGACTCGAGAGCCACGCCCACAAAAAAATCGAACAACTATCAAAAGGATACCGCCAACGCCTTGGCCTCGCAGCCGCACTATTGCACCAACCAAAAGTGCTAATCCTTGACGAACCCACAACAGGCCTAGATCCAAACCAATTGGTCGAAATAAGAAACCTCATCAAAAACATCGGACAAAACACCACCATACTCCTCTCGACACACATCATGCAAGAAGTCGAAGCCATCTGCAACCGCGTGATCATCATCAATAACGGAAAAATAGTAGCCGACAAACCACTACAAAACCTCACACAAAACCAACTACAGACCATCGAAGTCGAATTTGACCTCAAAATCGAGCCACAACTGCTAGCAACCCTCCAAAACCTCAGCCATTTTGACAACATTCACGACAATCGCTGGCAACTCACCTTCAACGCACCACACGATATGCGCCCCATAATCTTTGATTTTGCCACCCAAAACGGACTCAAAACCCTACAAATCAACCAAAAAAACAAAACCCTCGAAACATTATTTAGAGAAATAACACAATAATTTTTTTTATTTGGGCGTGCCCCTACGGGTCGGTCTCCGGTTCCCGCTATTTTTCTGGGCTAAAAAACGCCCAGAAAAATGAGCTCCACCTCCACCCTCACGCAATCCCCGATCAACCACAAATATTGCAGTCAAAACAATTTATCAACCATAAATTCGTTATCCACAAAAACAAAACATCATGACAAATACCACCCAAATCAACCACAACAAACAAGCCCTCATAAGCACATTTGTCTTATTTGTACTGCTGTTTCTGCTGTTTTTCTACCTCAAATACAACACCCAAACCATACTCAACTTTGAAGGCGGCGGCGGCGGTGGCAATATAGCCGTCAACTTTGGCGATTC
>JAYTNQ010000234.1:0-3868 GCA_043748255.1 Bacteroidota bacterium | reverse complement strand
TCCAAAATTTATTTTTGGGTAGCTTTTTTGTTGTTTTAAGATTAATTCTAATCAAATTATTTCGGACCATTTTCTGGATTTGAACACAATCCAACAATTTCGTGAAAAACATCATGAATTTCGCTCAAAAATTTTGTAATCAAATCATCAGAAACCTTTTCTTGAATCATTTTGTCTAAAATTTTACTCTTTGTTTGCAAATTTTGAATTGCGGCCAAAACTTTTGGAGTGTTAAAAGTGTCTGGAATTTCAGATTTTGAAAGGTCATCTGCTTTTTGAACCATTTCTGCAGAGCGGGTTTTGATGGGTTCAAGATTGCCATCTTCGGCAGGATGAAAAGTTTGAGACATCACACCATGAAATGATTTGATCGCTGGCCACTTGTCGAAAGTGGATTGTGAAAACACATTTGAACCGATCAAAAAAACGGTGAAAATCAATAAAAATTGTAATTTTTTCATGTAAATTTTGTTATATTTGAATTACAAATATAACAAAAAGTTCGAATTTGTTACTTTTCGATTCACAAAATTAATGCCCGGCCTCTATAAAATACAATTCAGCTCTCATTTTTGACAATTCAGTAACTATTAATTGTAGGTCGAAACTTCATTTCTAATATTTGCAGTATCAAATTTCAACAAAATAAAAATGGAAAATAAATCACAATTCTTGAGACAATGTTTGATTAAAGGGCTTTTGGTAAGTTCATTTTTGTCTATTTCTTTGATTTCTTTAGAAACAATTTTGGGCAAAAAGTTAATTTTTGACCAACAATTGCTCATCGAAGTTGGTTATTATTTTTTGTATGGCGTGTCATTAACTGCCGTAAATGCTACTTTTTTTGAATATTTTAATAAAAATATAGTAAGGAATTCATTTCAAAAATATAGATTTTTAATTGGCGTTTTAGGAAGTGTTATTGTTTCGTTAATCAATATTTTTGCGCTCAAATTTACCATGGAAGTTATTTTTTTCAAAAGCAGTTGTCATGATTTTTTAAACAATCAAAAATTATCAAATTATGTAATATCTATTTTAATAACGCTAATTGTATCCTTATTTTTCCATGCGCTCTATTTTTATAAAAAAAATCAAGACAAAAAGATAAATCAACAAAAAATTATTGCTACCACTGCATCTGCAAAATTTGAAAGTTTAAAAAACCAAATTGACCCGCATTTTTTGTTCAATAGTTTGAACGTTTTGAGCTCACTTATCGAAGAAAATCCTGCAAATGCGCAACGATTTACTACTTCGTTATCCAAAATTTATCGCTATGTTTTGGAACAAAAAGACAAAGAATTAGTAACTGTAAATGAAGAATTGGATTTTGCAAAAACATATATGAGTCTGCTAAAAATGCGTTTTGAAAATAGTATTTCGTTTGAAATCCCTGATTTTTTTGAAAATTCAGAGGCAAAAGTGGTACCACTTTGTTTGCAATTGTTGTTAGAAAATGCTGTGAAACACAATATTGCGAGCGATTTGCAACCGCTTCATATTAAAATTTATATCGAAAATGATTTTTTGATTATCGAAAACAACTTTCAAAAAAAGGCCGTTTTGCAAGAAGGAAATGGCGTTGGATTGCAAAATATTATCAGCCGATATGCCATCATTTCTGACAGAAACATAAAAATTGAAGAAAATCAATTATTTTTTAGAGTTCAAGTACCAATATTAACCAAACAAATTTCAATTATGGAAACAACAAATTTTGACGAAAAAAACGCCTACTTCAATGCTAAAAAAAGAGTTGAGGAGATCAAAGGCTTTTATGGAAATTTAAGTTCTTATGTGGTGGTCATTTCTACACTTGCGATTATCAACCTATGCACATCGCCTGAGTATTTATGGTTCTTTTGGCCTATGTTGGGTTGGGGAATAGGCGTGATTTTTCACGGATTGCGGGTTTTTAATTACATGCCTTTTTTGGGCAGTGATTGGGAAGAAAAAAAGATTGCCCAGATTATGGAACAAGAAAAAAACAACCTTAATAATTTTAAATAAAATGGAATCAACTTCGAACAAATCATTAAATAACGAACAAATTGCTCTAGAAATTGCCAAAAAAAGAGTCAAAGATTTGAAAGGTTTTTACTCGCATTTGATGGTATATATTTTAGTAAATGTATTTCTTATTGCATTAAAGTTTTCAAACTTAGAAACCAGCGAAACATTTTTTTGTTTTCAAACATTTTCTACCGCTTTGTTTTGGGGGATAGGGTTGTTGGCGCACGCACTTTCTGTATTTGTAAAAGATTTTTGGTTCGGCCGAGATTGGGAAACCAAAAAAATAGCCCAAATCATGCAGCAAAAGTCCAATAAATGGGAATAATACTAATTTATTAGTACATTTGGTTTCACTTGAAACTTTAGTTTTATATTTTTTAAACCAAACCAAAAATGACAACAATTATCATTGAAGATGAAAAACCAGCCGCTCGATTATTGCAACGAAAGTTAGACAAATTGGGACTGAAAACTATGGTTTTGTTGCATTCAGTAGCGGAATCTTTGGTTTGGTTTTCTAAAAACGATCAGCCGGATTTGATCTTTTTAGACATTCAACTATCCGACGGATTGTCGTTTGAGATTTTTGAAAAAATAGACATCAAAAGTGCCGTAATTTTTACCACAGCTTTCGATGCCTATGCCCTTCGTGCCTTCAAATTGAACAGTATTGATTATCTGCTAAAACCTATTGATGAGGACGATTTGCAAACGGCAATCGACAAATTTAGGCAAAGGCTCCCAAATCAAAAAAATTTGAATATTGATTTTGACGAAATCAAACGAATGTTGACCAACTCTGTCGTTAAAACTTACAAAAATCGGTTTGCAATCAAAATTGGTTTGCATATCAAAATTATTTTGATGTCAGAAATTGAATGCTTTTTTAGCGAAAATAAAGGAACTTATATTCATACTTTTGAAGATAGAAATTATCTTATAGACAGTTCATTAGATGATATTGAGCAAGAATTAGACCCAGATAAATGCTTTAGAGTAAGCAGAAAATTTATAGTGCCGTTGATTGCAATCAAAGAAATATTAATGTATAGTAACTCTCGATTGCAACTCATTTTGCCAACCTTCAAAGCAGATGAAGTGATTGTAAGCCGTGAAAAAGTTTCGGATTTTAAAGCTTGGATTGGTTAATTTTGAAATATTTATTTGATTTTGTTTCCAAATACAAATAAAATTGCACACCAAACAAAAGAGATGCAATCACCAAATGAATGGGTTGTGACCCTTTTGGAAAATCAAAATAAAACATAAAAACCCCTGTAATAATTTCGATAAAAATTCCAAACATGACCCAATTTATTTTGTTATAACCCAAACTCAATTTTCTGTTTTTGAACCACAAAAAACCATTTGTAAGCAAAATTAATATTGAAAATGAACGGTGAACATAAAATTGAAAATTCGGATTTTCAAATACTAAATTCATTTGGTTGTAACCAAAAATTTTTACTTGCTCATCAACAAACTGCCGCACTTGTGTGCCCAAAATAATTTGAAAAATTGTGATTAACATGCTGAAAAACAATATCTTATTAAAAAAATTGTTTTCGATTTTCAAGTTTGATTTGGTAGTTCTTTTTAATAAATTTAATAGAAGAGCAACAATAATCAGAGCGACTGTCATGTGAATGCTAATTTTTATTGGATTCAGGACAGAATATACGACACGTGCGCCCAACCAACCCTGAAATCCCATCAACAGAACGGTTAACCATGCCAAAAGCATAATTTTTTTGTTTAATTTCCATTTTTTTAAAGACAGAATTGCCATAACAAACACAGCCAGCCCGGCAAGTGCTCCTACCAAACGGTTGAGATACTCTATCCATGTTTC
>JAYTNQ010000233.1:0-3870 GCA_043748255.1 Bacteroidota bacterium | reverse complement strand
GATGCAAAAACTCTTATGTAATCATTCAGAAATAATGGAAGTAAAAGTATTAGATAAAACCGGAAAAGATACTGGCAGAAAAGTACAACTTTCAGACGCAGTATTTGCAATCGAACCAAACAAGCACGCCATCTATCTTGATGTAAAACAATACCTTGCCAACCAAAGACAAGGTACACACAAAGCAAAAGAAAGAGCCGAAGTTGTAGGAAGTACACGCAAAATCAAAAAACAAAAAGGAACTGGAACTGCCCGTGCGGGTAGCAAAAAGAGTCCGTTGTTTAAAGGTGGAGGAACCGTTTTTGGACCACGTCCAAGAAGCTATTCTTTCAAATTGAACAAAAGCTTAAAAAGATTAGCCCGTAAATCGGCTTTTTCTATTAAAGCCAACGAATCAAACATTACAGTTGTCGAAGACTTTACATTTGATGCTCCAAACACCAAAGAATTTATCAATGTTTTGAAAGCCTTAGGCTTAGAAAATAAAAAATCTTTATTTGTGTTGGGAGATTCAAATAAAAATGTATATTTGTCGTCACGCAATTTGAAAGCTTCTAATGTTGTAAGTAATTTAGAATTAAGCACTTACGCTATTTTAAACGCTGCTAATTTAGTGTTGTTGGAGAGTTCAATAGAAGGAATTGAAGAAAATTTAAGCAAATAATAGGACATGAGTATCATAATAAAACCTATATTAACAGAAAAGCAAACCAAACAAAGCGAAGTTTTGAATCGTTATGGTTTTGTCGTTGATAGAAAAGCAAACAAAATACAAATTAAGAAAGCTATAGAAGCTGCTTATGGCGTAACCGTTTTGGATGTTAATACTATGAACGTAAGACCAGATCGCACCACAAAATTTACCAAAAGTGGTTTAATCAGCGGAAAGACAAATGCAATTAAAAAAGCAATTGTACAAGTACCTGAAGGAGAAACAATTGATTTTTACAACAAAAACTAACATACAGAAATGTCAGTAAGAAAATTAAAACCTATTACCCCAGGTCAGCGATTTAGAGTTGTGAATGGTTATGACGCCATTACAACTGATAAGCCGGAACGCTCTTTGATAGCGCCGATAAAAAACTCTGGAGGTAGAAATAGTCAAGGAAAGATGACCATGCGTTATACAGGCGGTGGTCACAAACAAAGATATCGTATCATAGATTTCAAACGTACTAAAGAAGGAATTCCTGCAGTCGTAAAATCTATTGAGTATGATCCAAACCGAACAGCTTTTATTGCATTATTGGCTTATGCTGATGGCGAAAAAACTTATATTATTGCTCAAAACGGTTTGAAAGTTGGTCAGAAATTAGTTTCAGGACCAGATGTTCAACCCGAAATAGGAAACACCCTACCATTAAGTAGAGTGCCACTTGGAACCGTAATTTCATGTATTGAATTGCGTCCAGGGCAAGGAGCCGTTATCGCTCGATCTGCAGGTACTTTTGCTCAATTAATGGCAAGAGACGGAAAATATGCAACCATCAAAATGCCATCTGGCGAAACAAGACTTATCTTGCTCACCTGTTCAGCAACCATTGGTGCAGTATCAAATTCTGATCACCAATTAGTAGTATCTGGAAAAGCAGGTAGGACAAGATGGTTGGGCAGAAGACCACGAACAAGACCAGTAGCCATGAACCCTGTCGATCACCCAATGGGAGGTGGAGAAGGTCGCTCATCTGGAGGACATCCACGTTCTAGAAACGGAATACCTGCAAAAGGTTATAGAACCCGTTCTAAGAAAAATCCGAGTAACAAGTATATTGTAGAACGTAGAAAGAAATAATTAAGATATGGCACGTTCATTAAAAAAAGGACCTTTTGTTCATTATAAGTTAGACAAGAAAGTTCAAGAAAACATCGCATCAGGAAACAAAGGAGTTGTAAAGACATGGTCTAGAGCTTCAATGATTACGCCAGACTTTGTTGGACAAACAATCGCAGTTCATAACGGTCGTCAGTTTGTACCAGTTTACGTAACAGAAAACATGGTAGGACACAAATTAGGAGAATTTTCGCCAACAAGATCTTTTAGAGGTCACGCTGGAGCTAAAAATAAAGGTAAAAAATAAGAAGCAATGGGAGTTCGTAAAAGAGAAACAGCAGACGCAAGAAAAGAGGCCAATAAGTCTCTTGCCTTCGCAAAGTTAAATAACTGCCCTACTTCGCCTAGAAAAATGCGCTTAGTAGCAGATTTAGTTAGAGGTCAGAAGGTAGAGAGAGCACTAAATATTTTAAGATTTAGTTCAAAAGAAGCTTCAAGAAAATTAGAAAAATTGGTTTTGTCAGTAATCAACAACTGGACACAAAAAAACCCTGATGCTAATATGGAAGAAGCAGGCTTATTTATAAAAGAAATCCGTGTAGATGGTGGTATGATGTTAAAAAGACTTCGACCAGCACCACAAGGAAGAGCACACAGAATTAGAAAGCGTTCTAACCACGTAACCATCGTATTAGGACAAGTAGATAACACACAAAGCAATTCATAAGCAGCATGGGACAAAAGACAAATCCAATTGGAAATAGACTTGGTATCATCAGAGGATGGGATTCAAACTGGTACGGTGGAAATGATTATGGCGATAAAATTGCCGAAGATTATAAAATCAGAAAGTATATCCACGCCCGTTTATCAAAAGCTAGTGTATCAAAAGTAATTATTGAAAGAACTTTGAAACTTGTAACCGTTACTATCACTACTGCTAGACCTGGTATTATTATCGGAAAAGGTGGCCAAGAGGTAGACAAGTTAAAAGAAGAACTTAAGAAAGTTACTGATAAAGAGGTTCAAATCAATATTTTTGAAATTAAAAGACCAGAGTTAGATGCCTATTTAGTTGCAACAAGCATTGCTCGTCAAATTGAAAACCGTATTTCATACAGAAGAGCTATTAAAATGGCTATTGCAGCAGCAATGCGTATGAATGCAGAAGGTATTAAAGTTTTGATTTCTGGTCGTTTGAACGGAGCTGAAATGGCACGTTCTGAGCAATTCAAAGAAGGTAGAATTCCTCTATCAACTTTCAGAGCCGATATTGATTATGCTTTGGCTGAAGCACATACTACTTATGGTAGAATGGGTATCAAAGTATGGATCATGAAAGGTGAGGTTTATGGAAAAAGAGATCTTTCTCCACTTGTAGGCATGGACAAAAAACAAGCTGGTCAAGGTGGTGGTAAAGGTGGAGATTCTCCAAGAGGAGGAGACAGAAAACCTTTTAACAAGGACAGAAAACCTGCGGGAGACCGTAAAAGAAAGTAATTTTTTAAATACAAAGAAAAATGTTACAGCCTAAAAGAACAAAATACCGTAAGGTACAAAAGGGTAAAATGAAAGGAAATGCTCAAAGAGGGCACGAACTTTCTAGTGGGATGTTTGGAATCAAATCTGTACATGAAGATGGTATGTTTTTGACTTCACGTCAAATCGAAGCTGCGCGTATTGCTGCAACTAGATATATGAAAAGAGAAGGTCAATTATGGATCAATATTTTCCCGGACAAACCAATCACCAAAAAACCTCTTGAGGTACGTATGGGTAAAGGTAAAGGTGCGGTCGAATATTGGGCTGCAGTTGTAAAACCGGGAAGAATAATGTTTGAAGTTGGTGGAGTTCCACTTTCTGTTGCAAAAGAGGCTTTACGTCTTGCTGCTCAAAAACTTCCAGTAAAAACTAAGTTTGTCGTTGCTAGAGATTTCGAAGCATAATCTAAAATTAATTATGAAACAATCAGAAATTATAAATCTATCCGCAGCTGAGTTACAAGAAAAACTTAGTCAATTGAGAAAAGCATATGCTGATCTAAGAAATGCTCACGCTATTTCACCAATTGCCAATCCACTTCAAATTAGAAGTGC
>JAYTNQ010000232.1:0-1393 GCA_043748255.1 Bacteroidota bacterium | reverse complement strand
CTGATATATTTGAATTTACGAGCAAAAAAATGCCGAAATTCAATTCCATTTCAATTTCGGGATACCATATTCAAGAAGCCGGCGGCACCGCCGAAATTGAATTGGCATATACCTTGGCAAACGGATTAGAATATATAAGAACAGGGCTTTTGACTGGGATGAAGATTGATGAATTTGCACCTCGACTATCTTTTTTTTGGGGAATTGGGATGAATCATTTTATGGAAATTGCAAAAATGAGAGCAGGCAGGATGATATGGGCAAAATTGGTTCAACAATTTGACCCAAAAGACCAGAAATCTTTGGTTTTGAGAACGCATTGTCAGACATCAGGATGGAGTTTGACAGAGCAAGATCCGTTTAATAACGTTGCTCGAACTACGGTAGAAGCGGCAGCAGCTGTTTTTGGCGGGACACAATCTTTGCATACCAATGCGCTGGACGAAGCTATCGCCTTGCCAACGGATTTTTCGGCTCGAATTGCCAGAAATACTCAGTTGTATTTGCAAGAGGAAACCCAAATAACAAAAACCGTAGATCCGTGGGGAGGTAGTTTTTATGTAGAAAGCCTAACCAAATCACTTTATGACAAAGCGATGCAGCTGATAGATGAAGTAGAATCAAAGGGGGGCATGACCAAAGCAATAGAAGCCGGGATTCCAAAAATGAGAATCGAAGAGGCAGCAGCCAGAAAGCAAGCCAAAATTGATAGTGCACAAGATATTATAGTTGGTGTTAATGCTTTTAAACTAGAAAAAGAAGAAGCATTACATTTTTTGGACGTTGATAATGTGATGGTTAGAAAACAACAAATAGCAAGATTAACTACTTTAAAAAAAGAAAGAAATAATGAATCCGTATTAAAATCGCTTCAAAAACTGTCACACTGTGCCGCTACTCGTGAAGAAAATATGCTAGAAATAGCTATTGAAGCTGCGAGAAATAGAGCCACATTGGGAGAGATAAGCGATGCACTCGAAATAGAATTTGGAAGATATAAAGCAACTATTAAAACATTCAGCGGCGTGTATAGTAAAGAAATAAAAAACGACGAAACTTTTGAAACTGCCAGACAATTAAGTAACATTTTTGCTCAAAAGGAAGGACGAAGACCCAGAATTATGATTGCAAAAATGGGACAAGACGGACATGATCGTGGTGCCAAAGTTGTGGCAACAGCTTATGCAGATATAGGATTTGATGTTGACATTGGTCCGCTTTTTCAAACACCCGAAGAAGCCGCCAAACAAGCGGTAGAAAATGATGTTCATATATTGGGAATTTCGTCGTTAGCTGCGGGACACAAAACATTGGTTCCTCACGTTATTGAGGTATTAAAAAAGTATGGAAGACAAGATATAATGGTAGTAGTTGGAGGTGTAATACCGAGCAA
>JAYTNQ010000231.1:0-3878 GCA_043748255.1 Bacteroidota bacterium | reverse complement strand
TTTGAAGCAGCATCAGATTTATTAGAAAATTATTTTAAAACCCTGTAAATCAATACTATGATGAATTTATTCGAAGCCGTTTCCGAAAAAATTATTTTTGATTTGCCCGATGCCGAAATTGTATATTATCCCAATTTTTTTGATCAAACTGATGCCAATGCTATTTTTGAAAAGCTAAAAACAACCACAAATTGGCAGCAAGATGAGATTACGGTTTTCGGAAAAAAACATTTGCAACCCAGATTAACAGCCCTTTTTGGCAACGATGGCAAAGCGTATGGCTATTCTAATATCAAAATGTATCCTTCCCCATGGACCATTTTATTACAAAAAATAAAATACAAAATCGAGACCGTAGTCGATACAAATTTTAGCACCGTTTTGCTCAATCTATACCGGTCAGGGCAAGACAGCAATGGCTGGCATGCAGACGACGAAAAAGAATTGGGGCAAAATCCCGTCATTGCATCGGTGAGTTTCGGTGCCCCCCGTTTTTTTTATTTACAACACAAAACAAACAAATTGCTCAAACAAAAAATACTTCTCGAAAACGGCAGTTTGCTTGTCATGAGCGGCACAACACAACATTTTTGGAAACACCAAATACCAAAAACAACAAAACCATTAGATCAAAGAATCAATCTAACGTTTAGACTAATTCGATAATTTTTTTTTTTTTGGCGCACCACACTCCTACCCCAACAACACCAGTCCCGCTGCACGCTATATCTTTTTGGATTTTCTGAAAAAGAAAATCCAAAAAGGATGCCGCTGCATCGGGGCGATTTTAGACTTTTAAGGTTTTCAAAAAAAATGTATTCCCCCTTTTTTTTTTAAAGTCATTTTGTGTTTTATTTCACTATTGGTCATAAATGAACTACCTTGAAATACAAAAAATTTTTAGATTTCAAACGTTTTTAAAACCAAATTAACGCAAACAGAAACTTCAAACCTGATATTTGAAAAAAATGCAATTCAAATTATACCAAACCTGAATATAAAATAAGCAGCATTAATTTTGTACTTTAATATTTTAGTTGACTTTAGGCATAAATTAGTTGCGCAGCTACTCAGGTTTTGGAAACCTAATTCTAAAATTAAATACCTTATCAGTAGCACCAAATTTTTCAAGATAATCTAAATTGTCAACTGCATTTTGCAAAGTTGGATATTGACCTGAACGAATCCACCACATAGCAGTATAAACTTTTCCGAAACGCTGAAACCACTCTTTCCTGCGTCTTAAAAAATCTGAATGAAAAGTATGATACATAAAATTTTCAAGATCTTCAATACTTTCCCAAACAGAGACATTGACAATCACTTGTTCGTCATCAAAAATGTTCAAATCGGTAGCGTTATTGCTATCATCCTTCATTCGCCAAACAAAACCCTTGCTGCCTTCGGCTATGGCATTAATTGTATCAATATTGTCAACAAACTCTTTCATGATAGGATCATTGATATTAACACCTTTCATTCTTGCAATATTGATTTCTGCTACTTGAAAGTTATCCATAATTTTAGTTTTTTTAATAAACAAATTGCTCAAAATATATAATTTTTTTCTAAAACCTTACTACACATCAATCACAAAAATTAACAAATGATGCACCAAATATAACATAAAAATGTACATTACCTTCTATTGGTATTTGAATAAACAGATTGCAAAATAACCAAATAATTAATAAAAATTATTCATTTTTGAAGCTACAATCAGAAAATTGTCCACACAAACAGTTATCCGACAAGAAAAACTTAAAATGACAGAAATAATTTTTTTACAAACGATCTATCTCGTCTTGAACATTGGCCCAATCTTCTAAAAGCTGGTCCAAATCTGTTTTTTTCTGGTTGTAGGCCGTAAAAAAATGAGCGTTTTCAAGGTGTTTGTCATAGTTTGAGGCTAAAGCTTTGTCGTCGTTTTGAATATTGCGTTCTAATTCTTTGATTTGACTTTCGATTTTGCTCAATCTATTTTGTAGGGACTTGCTCTTTTTTTGATCTTCATAGGAGCTTGCTTTGTTTTGTTGGGGCTGCTCTTTTTTGTCTATATCTTTTTTCTCTACTTCGCGCATGTTTTCCATGTTGCGTTGTTCTAAAAAATAATTGATGTCGCCCAAATATTCTTTGATTTTTTGATCTTTGAATTCATACACCAAATTGGACATTCCTTGCAGAAAATCACGATCGTGAGAAACCAAAAGCAGTGTGCCTTCAAATTTTTGAAGTGCGGCTTTGAGTACGTTTTTAGATTTAATGTCCAAATGATTTGTCGGCTCGTCCATCAGCAAAACATTAATGGGTTGCAACAGTAATTTGCACAATGCCAACCTATTACGCTCTCCTCCAGATAGCACTTTAACCTTTTTTTCGACATCGTCGCCTCGAAACAAAAAAGAGCCCAACATATCGCGAACTTTTGATCGATTGGTGTCTGTAGCGGCGTCTTCCATGGTGCGCAACAGTGTGATTTCGCCATCCAAATATTCGGCTTGATTTTGTGCAAAATAACCAACTTGAACGTTATGACCGAGCTTGATGTTGCCTTGAAATTCAAATTCGTGTACTATTGCTTTGATAAAAGTTGATTTTCCTTGACCATTTTGGCCGACAAATGCAATTTTGCTGCCTCTTTCTACTAATAGATTTATGTTTTTCAGAATGGTGTTCTGCCCATATTTTTTGGTGACATTTTCGGCTTCAATAACCACTTTTCCAGGAACTTTTGAGACAGGAAAAGATATATTCATGACAGAATTGTCGTCTTCATCGACTTCAATTCGCTCTACTTTGTCCAATTTTTTTATGAGCGATTGCGCCATAGAAGCTTTGGAAGCTTTGGCTCTAAATTTTTCTATTAATTTTTCGGTTTCTTCAATTTTTTTGGCTTGATTTTTTTGTGTTGCCAATTGTTTTTCTCTAATTTCATGTCTTAATTCGAGATATTGCGAGTAGGGTTTGTTAAAATCATAGGCTTTTCCAAGCGATATTTCGATGGTTCGATTGGTTACATTATCCAAAAACATTTTGTCATGCGAGACAATCACGACAACGCCAGGATAGGAACGCAAAAAACTTTCTAACCATATAATACTTTCAATATCAAGGTGGTTTGTTGGCTCGTCAAGCAGCAGAATATCATTGGCTTGGAGCAAAAGTTTGGCCAATTCGATTCGCATTCGCCATCCGCCAGAAAAAGTTTCAGTTTGATTATTAAAAACTTCTCGTTTGAAACCCAATCCGAGCAATATTTTTTCGGTGTCACCAACATAATTATATCCTCCCAAAAGATCAAAACGATGTGTAAAATCTGATAAATCTTCGATGATTTGCGAATATTCGTCACTTTCATAATCTGTTCGTGTGACCAATTGATGGTTTATTTCTTCTAATTTTTTTTCTACGATTATAATTTCTGTAAATGCCTGATAGGCTTCTTCGAGCACCGTTCTTCCTTGTTCAAAATCGATATCTTGCCGCAAAAACCCAATACGAACTTCTTTTTCGGTGGCTATGCTTCCAGAATCCGGCATTAAATCTTTGGCCAAAATTTTGAGCATGGTAGATTTTCCAGCACCATTTTTGCCAACAAGCCCTACCCTATCACCTGCGCCCATTCTAAAAGTTACTTCTTCAAAAAGATATGTTCCGCCAAAGGAAACCGATAAGTTGTGTATGTTTAGCATTTTTGTTGTGTTTTGATGTGGTTTACACCAAAGTTTTAATGAATTTGAAAATATTATTTGTGCTTAAAAAAGCTTAAATTTGCAACTAAACAAATTTTTTGCAAATGTTAAAAAAAGGATCCAAATTAAATAGTATTTTAACAGGAACTTGTCCGAAATGTCAAAAAGAAAGTATGTATGTGGACA
>JAYTNQ010000230.1:0-1399 GCA_043748255.1 Bacteroidota bacterium | reverse complement strand
CTACCCAAACCGGAAACTCCTGCATTTCTTTATAAAACGGCACTGTTACTGGATTAATAGTAGTATAAGTAACCACGCCTAAAGCTTTAAAGTTGTTGATTGCCGTAATTACATTGGTCGAGTTGACATATTTTTTTTCGATAATAAAGGCACTTCCTTTGAAGGGTCTTCCGTCAACTACAAAATCAGCACCGTCTTTTACTTTATTAGGATTTATAGACCAAATCACTGGTGTTTTTTGGTTTTTTACCAATTCATACACCAATCCATAAGGTTTTAATCCATTTGCAACCGTTTGTGGCACGACACCCATATCCAAGATTATTGATCCGGCGGGTATAAGACGTGTTGTTTGGGCAAAAACACTTAAACTAAACATAGTAAATATGGTCAAAAGAACTGCCTTTAGCTGTATTTTTTGTATAGTATTTTTTTTCATATTCTTAATTATTAAAATTAATTTTAATTAAAACAAACTACAATATTACATTTTTTTTCAAAAAAATCAAAATTCATCAACTTAAACAATTCTTAAAAAATTAAAAATGTAAACAACTGATAGTTAATGATTTTGTAATCAAAATTCCAATTATAGTTAGATTGCAAAAATATGATTTTAAAACCGAAATATCCAAATTTTTTTGTAGAATAAAAACTACAATTCATATTCTTTTACCGCATCAACAAAGGCTTTGGCATGATCAACAGGGATGTTTGGCAAAATACCATGTCCTAAATTGACAATATATCGGTCTTTTCCAAAGTCGTCAATCATTTGATGTACCATTTTTTTGATAGTAGGGATAGGCGATAAAAGCCTCGATGGGTCAAAATTGCCTTGAAGCGTAATGTTGCCACCGCTCAAATAACGTGCGTTTCGGGGCGAGCAAGTCCAATCTACACCCAAGGCGCTGGCCTTGCTTTTTCCCATTTCGCCAAGGGCAAACCAGCAGCCTTTTCCAAAAACAATAACGGGGGTTATAGGGGCGAGCTCCTCGATGATTTGATTGATATATTGCCACGAAAACTCTTGATAATCTATTGGTGATAGCATACCGCCCCAAGAATCAAAAATTTGAATTGCATCACATCCTGCAGCTACTTTTTGTTTCAAATAAAGTATGGTTGTATCCGTGATTTTTTGTAACAAAATGTGTGCTGCTATTGGGTTTGAAAAACAAAAACCTTTTGCCGAATCAAAGCTTTTAGAGCCTTTTCCTTCTACGGCATAACAAAAAATAGTCCAGGGTGAGCCCGCAAATCCAATGAGGGGCACTTCATTATCGAGCATTTCTTTGGTCAATTTGATTGCTTCAAAAACATAGCCTAATGTGTGCTGCACATCTGGCACAACCACTTTTTCGACATCTTGTGCCGTTCGGATAGGATTTGGCAAAAA
>JAYTNQ010000229.1:0-1402 GCA_043748255.1 Bacteroidota bacterium | reverse complement strand
TAAAATTGGTGGTTAAGGATGCCGGAAAATCGTTGGTGCAGGTGGTTGATAATGGCTTTGGGATGGGGGTGACGGATGCACGACTGTGTTTTGAGCGGCATGCCACCTCAAAGATTAGGCAGGCAGAGGATTTGTTTTCGCTGCACACCAAGGGTTTTCGGGGCGAGGCGTTGGCATCTATCGCTGCGATTGCGCATGTGGAGCTCAAGACCAAGCAGGATCAAACGGATTTGGGTACTCATATTGTGATCGAGGGCAGCAAATTTGTGTCGCAGGAGGTGGCGGTTTTGCCAAATGGGACTTCATTTTTGGTCAAAAATTTGTTTTTTAATATTCCGGCTCGGCGCCAATTTTTGAAGTCGGAAACCGTAGAATACCGCTATATTGTTGACGAGTTTCAGCGGGTGGCATTGGCGCATCCTACGATTCATTTTACTTTTTTTCATAATGGTAGTGAGATGTTTAATTTGCCATCTTCAAATTTGCGTCAGCGTATTGTGGGTATTTTTGCGGGCAAAACCAACGAAAAACTTGTGCCGGTGCAAGAGAATACCGATATTGTATCGATTCAAGGTTTTGTGAGCAAACCCGAGTTTGCCAAAAAAAATCGTGGCGAGCAGTTTTTTTTCGTCAACAATCGTTTTATCAAAAGTGGCTATTTGCATCATGCGGTGTTAGCAGCTTTTGATGGATTGCTAAAGGATGGTGCCCAACCGAGTTATTTTTTGTATCTTGAGGTGCCTCCCAACTCGATAGACATCAATATCCACCCTACAAAAACCGAAATCAAATTTGATGATGAGCATGCTTTATATGCCATTTTGAGAGCGGCTATCAAGCACAGTTTGGGTCAGTTTAGTGTGGCTCCGGTTTTGGATTTTGAGCGTGATTCAAGTCTGGATACGCCCTATCATTTTGGTTTGCAGTCGCAGTCGCCAACCGTAGAGGTGGATAGCAATTATAACCCGTTTCAGGGTGATGAACCGAGCAAACAATTTGCAACATACAGAAAACCAAGCACATCAAACTGGGAAGGTTTGTATGTTGGTCTAAAACATGATACCGATGTGATTGCTCAAAACGGTGATTTTCATTTTGAAAGTGAGCCAGAAACAGCGGCATTGTTTGACGAGCACGAGATCGAAAAAGCGGTGAATCGTACTTTTCAAATTCATAAAAAATATATCGTGATGCCTATCAAGTCCGGAATGGTAGTGGTAGATCAGCAGCGGGCGCAGCAGCGGATTTTGTATGAGCAGTTTTTGAGCAATATGACTGTCAAGCACGCCTCGAGCCAACAATTGTTGTTTCCGTTGAATTTGTATTTTTCGTCGAGCGAAATGAATTTGATGACAGAATTAAAAATTGCTTTAAGCAATACTGGTTTTGTTTTTGAAGATTC
>JAYTNQ010000228.1:0-3898 GCA_043748255.1 Bacteroidota bacterium | reverse complement strand
GGAACAGCCGCAGGAACCTACACCTTTACTTACAGCATCTGTGAGGTAGGCAATCTTACCAACTGTGACCCAGCAATGGTTACAATTACGGTAACGGCTACAACAATCCTTGCCAATCCTGACACCAACCAAACTACACCGATCAATGGTCTCGCAGGTGGTGTAGCTATTGCAAATATTTTTGCAAACGATACTTTGAATGGTATTACAGGTATTTCACCAGTAACATTAGTTAACTTGACATTACCACTTGGTATCGACCCACACATATCTATATCTGCAGCAGGTGCAGTAAGTGTTGTGGCAGGAACTCCAGCAGGTTTATATACCTTTAGTTATACCATTTGTGTAGCTCCAGAAAACACACCTTGTAGCACAACTATAGTGTCGGTGTATGTATATGGTGGATTAGTTGCAAACCAAGATGCTTATGGTCCTTATGTGACTACTACTGGAACTATAACCACACCAAGCGTATTGACAAACGATACCTTGAATGGCGTAGCAGTAAATAGCACTTCAGTAACGGCTGTGACCATTGCATCAGTAGCAACTGCCAACTTGAGCATCAATGCAGATGGTACAATTACCGTAGCTTCAGGCACCCCAGCGGGTACCTATACGATTGCTTATACCATTTGTAGTAATGTTATACCAACCAATTGTGCCAGCTCTGTGGCTACCGTAACGGTTGTACCAGCAATTAACGCAATCGATGATGTAAATACTACTGTGATCGTGAGTAATGTTGGAACCACCAATGCTCTAAACATATTGAGTAATGACACATTGAATGGAGTTGCTATCACGCTCCCTGCAACAGTAATTATTACATTGATTGGCAATATGCCGAATACTAACATTGTTTTGAATACTACAACAGGTGTAGTAAGTGTTGCGGCAGGAATTCCAGCGGGGACTTATACATTTGCTTACAGTATCTGTGATGCAGCAAACCCAACTACTAATTGCGATACCGCTATTGCTACGATTGTAGTAACTCAGGCTCTGAACCCGGAGGCAAATAATGATAGCTCGATAGGAAATACGCCATACAATCCGGCTTCTGTAAGTATCTTGCTTAATGATTTATTGTCAGATGGTACAACAGCCACAACAGCCACCACAATTGTTGATGTCGATGTCAATACACCAGGAGTGCAAACCTCGATTTTCATAGCAAACGAAGGAACTTGGACCTATGACCCAGCAACCGGTATCTTAACATTTGTACCATTGCCTACCTTCTACTTATACAACCCAACAGATCTTGTTTATTCACTTATAGAAACCAGCTCTGGATTATCAGATACAGCTACAGTACATATCGAGTACACCAAAATCGGAAAAATTGCGATTGTTAAAACAGGAGCACTTGATACAAGCAACGGACAATCTGGTTTGGTAGGTGACCATATTATATGGACATTTGTGATAACAAATACAGGAAATGTACCATTAACAAATATTAGATGGACAGATGCTCAATTGACACCTGCGATTAATAATGTATTGTTATTAGAAACTGATGGTGTAACTCCATTAACTTTGAATCCTAACCAATCATCGGTAACATTTACGTACAGCTCTCTAATTACCCAAGTTGATATGAATAACGGCCAAGTTGAAAACACAGCTACAGTTAATTCTGATAGTGGTTTCAACTTACCAACAGATACTTCTGGAACAACAGTAGAATTGGATCAATCAACAGTAGTTATATTACCATTGGCTATACCAAGTATTCAAATACAAAAATCAGGATATTTGGTTGATCTTAATGGAGATGGTTTTGCACAAGCAGGAGATCAGATTAGATTTGAATTTGTGGTGACCAATACGGGTACAGTTACAATAGACAACGTAGTCATTACTGATACTTATCTACCGGGTCTTAATGTTGTGAATCCGAATGTTGGAACATTAACACCAGGGCAAATTAACACTAATGCTTATGTTTTATATACCATAACAGAAGCAGATGTTTTAACAGGAAGTGTTACTAATCAAGCTGGTGTAAAAGGAAATACAAATATTTTTGGACACACAGAAGTTTCTGATCTTTCAGATGATCTCGGACCAAACAACAACCCTACTACTGTTACATTTGACAGTTGCTCGATAGTTGTTTATAATTTGATAACACCAAACAAAGGTTCAGATTATGACAAATTGCAAATTAGTGGATTGATTTGTCATCCAGTAAATAGTATTGAAATTTACAACCGTTGGGGCGTGTTGGTTTTTGAAACCACAAACTACAACAATGTAACCAATGCCTTTGAAGGTGTTTCTAACGGACGTGTAACCATCAATGATGCAGCTGGATTGCCAGAAGGTACTTACTACTATATCTTTAGATACGAAGCCAACGGTCAGATGATAGATAAAACAGGATTTATACACTTAACCCGATAAATGAATACAGAGGAGGAAACTCCTCTGTTTATAACCCAAAAGATAGATGAAAACAAAAATTTTATTCCTCGCATTGCTTTTAGCTACTGGCGTTTTTGCACAACAAGATGCGCAATACACACAGTACATGTATAATACCCTCAACGTAAATCCTGCATATACAGGCACACGTGGCGTAATGAGTATTTTTGCACTACATCGAACGCAGTGGGTTGGTTTAGACGGTGCCCCCGTGACCAATACAGCCTCTATTAGCTCGCCTATCGAAAACAGTAAGTTTGGAATAGGCTTATCAATCATAAATGATAGAATTGGAATCGCTGACGAAAATAATATAGCGGGAGATGTTGCTTATACCATACAAACCTCTGCGGATTATAAACTTTCGTTTGGATTGAAACTAACCGCAAACTTGCTGAGTGCAGATTTTGGAAGGTTGCGTTACGTTAACGAAGCTGACAGACTATATTATCAACAATTTACATTAAGCAACAAATTTTCGGGTAATATTGGAGCGGGTATTTATTATTTTTCCGACAAAATGTACTTTGGATTATCTGTACCACAGTTTTTAGAAACCAAACATTATGATGACAATTTGAGCACCGTAGCAAGTGAGCGAATGCACTATTATTTTATTGCTGGTCGGGTATTTGATCTTTCTGACAACGTAAAACTCAAACCTTCAATAATGACCAAATTGGTTTCCGGTGCACCGCTACAAGTTGACTTGTCGGCAAACTTTATGATCAACGAAAAATTTCATATTGGTGGTGCTTACAGATGGAGTGCTGCGTTGAGCGCAATGGTTGGTTTTCAAATAAATCCATCTTGGTTTATTGGTTATGGATATGACCGCGAAACAACCAATTTGTCTCATTATAATTCAGGTTCACACGAGATTTTCTTAAGATACGAATTATTTAAAAACTATGACAAAATTATTTCTCCACGATTCTTCTAAAAACCCAAGCATCATGAAATTTAAAGTATTATTTTTTGCAATCCTATTGAGCTTGATTTCGAATATCGGGCTGGCACAAACAAAAGCTTTGGCAAAAGCAGATAAAAAAGCTGGTGATTTGGCTTATATTGACGCAATTTCTATTTATGAAAAAGTGGCAAATAAAGGTTACAAAGCACAAGCGATGTTCAAAAGATTGGGCAACTGCTATTATTTTAATGCAGAATATACCAAAGCCAACAAATGGTATGAAGCTCTTTTTGCGATGGGTGAGGAGGTCGAGCCAGATTATTATTTTAGATATTCTCAAACTTTGAAATCTATAGGCGAAAACGACAAGGCCGATGAAATGTTGAAAATGTATGTCCAAAAATCTGGTAATGATAACAGAGCCAAAATTTTGGCAAGTAACCTCACTTACCGTCAAAAAATTAAATTAAATTCTGGGCGATACAACATCAAAGATGCGGGGGTAAATTCGACTTATTCAGATTACGGAACTTCTTTTTATGGTGA
>JAYTNQ010000227.1:0-1405 GCA_043748255.1 Bacteroidota bacterium | reverse complement strand
TGACTTCTGAGTCTGATTTGGTTCGAAAAGTATGGTGTTGCAATATGCCATTTCTCAATTCTTGATGGTTATATATCTCGCCATTATGCACCATATAGGCTGTTTTGCTGCCTTTTATGGGTTGTTTGCCCGAGTGCAAATCTATAATTGATAGCCGTTCGTGGCTCAAAATATGACCGTTTTCTGTGATATGCAAATCGCTTTCGTCTGGACCGCGATGCGACATCCTTTTTGATAATTGTTTTACCAATTCTTCGTCTTTTCCTTTTCCAATGATGGCCAAAATTCCGCACATAATAAATTGTATTTTTATAATTTAACAATACAAATATGCTTTGATTTTTGATTTTTTAAAATCAAAAAGCAATATTTAGTTATAATTTTAAACTAAAAATAATATTTTTATGTTTTTTTGTAAGTAAAAATTCAATTTTCATTGATTGTGCGTCAAAATATTTTTTTGATAGTATATATTTTCTTCTCCCTTTCAAAAGTGTAACCTTCTTTTTGTCTGATTATACAACTCGCAAGCGGCGATTGTGGCGAAAGGGCAAAAATAGTTTGATTGTCGATAGTTATTTTTGGGAGTGCTGTTGCGATATATAATATCAAATCATTGACAAAAACCAAACTTCCCAAACCAATAATAGGGCTTGAAATGCGGTTGTTTATTTTGTCCAAAATAGCTTTTTGTTCGAGAATTTCGGTCAGTTTTCGGTTTATTTTTTCTTGCTCAATTTGCATCATCGAAATAGCAGTTTCATGCTTGTCTCCGGCCGAACTTTTGGCATCATTTTTTGAGTCTTCGGTCAATTCGGTCATCATATCCCGAAAAATTTGTATTTTGTCGTTTACTAATTGTTGGTAAAATTCGTGAACTTGTTGCTTTAATTCCATAAAAAATACCGTTTTTTGGGTTTTAGACAACTTCTTTTTTGGCTTTAATTATCAAAATTAATCCTATAATTACAAACGGAATACTTAGCCATTGACCTGTTGATAATAGCCCTAAAATATTTTCGAAACCGCCTTGACTTTCTTTCAAAAATTCGACAAAAAAGCGTACTGTAAACAATAATACCAAAAATAACCCTAACAAATAGCCTTGTTTTTGGCTAATATTGGTTTTCCAATAGGCAAAATATAATATTAAAAAAACAAAGATATAACAAAATGCTTCATACAATTGGGTTGGATGACGAGCTGGTACTTGCTCTAAAAGGGAGGCAAATTTTGGATCACTCACAATAGCATTATAGGCTTGTTTTGGATTTTCGATGCCGGTTAACTGAACAGCATCTCGTTTTGAAAAAGTATCATGAAGAAATCTAATTCCGAGTGATGATTCTGTAGTGTGTCCAATAATTTCAGAGTTAAAAAAGTTGCCCAACCTCACAAAGACTGC
>JAYTNQ010000226.1:0-1405 GCA_043748255.1 Bacteroidota bacterium | reverse complement strand
ATCTTTTGACTGATACTCTTGTTTTTCTAACAAAATATTTTTACAACCTATTGATTTCCATGAAGCTACAACGCCCTCTAATGCTTTTGAAGTGTCTGCTTCAACCGCTTGTTTAAAAGTTACTGAGGTCAGCATCAAATAAAATGGGTCAATGATACTGCCGTATCCAAAGGCAGACATTGTTTGAATGTTGGCTTGTGCTTCTGCCGGAATCATTTTTGAAAAATCAAGACGTTTTAAAATTTTTGGGGTCAAAATCGTCATTTCGGCATCGGTATAGGTACTTTTAACCCACTCACCTTCAAGAAGTTCTTTGGTTGGATGGCCAATAATGTTGTCTTTTACAAAATCAAATCCTTTTGTTATCGTAAAAAACACCAACAAGCCCGTGACACAACAAACCAATATGGCAATTGTAGTGATGATGCGAGATTTTCGTTTTTTGTACAACTGCATTTTAAGTTGTTCTTGTCTTTGCAGCTCATTTAGTAGCATCTCATCTTCAGTCTCTTGTACTATCGGTATAGATTGATCAAGGGTTACGATAGCACTTTCTATTTTTTTGCGGTCTTCGGCAATTTCAAAATCTAATGGAATAGATTTGGCAAACTTGACCAAATCGGCTTGTTTTAAAACCTTTTCCAAATTGGCAATTGTGGCGCCCGAAAGGGTCATTTTCTTTTTGAGTGAGGCTATTTTCAACCCGTGAATAAGCTCTGCCGTGGTGCTTTCCATAGCCGGAATTTCGATGGCTTCTTCGATATAATTGCGTGCAATATCTGTAAGTTCGCTATAATAATTTTTGATTTCGCCTTTTTGCCAAAGTTCTTTTTTTTCTAAAATTTGCAACAAATTAGTAGCTTTTTGAATTGGCGTTTTAAATACTTCTGCTTCTATTTTTTTTCTTTGTCTAAATTGGATCAACTTATAAATACCAATTCCAATGACCGCCAAAAGTGACAAAATAAGCAGCAATTTCCAAACCCAACTTTTGCTGGTTGTGGCCGCTACAATGGGCTTGATGTCATACATTTTTTGTTTGAGTGTGTCAACAGGCACGTTCAAAACCTCGACCAAAATGGAGTCTGTAGGAAATGTTTTGTTGCCAACAACCACTTTTAGGCTTGGGATATAAAATTTTCCAGAATCAAATTGTGCCAACCCATATTTTTTGATCAGCTCATACCGACCTCCTTTTTTGACGGTATCTATTACATAAGAGCGAATTACCTCCATTTTTCCAAAAAGCTTGCCCTTCGGGAAAACAACCACAGCCATAGTATCAACATTGGTTTTGAGCGTCAAATTAAATTGGGCTCCAATTTTATTTTTGGTGACATCTATTTTGGTTTCAATCTGCTTTTGCGCAAAAATAGCGGTCGAAAAAAGCAGCGATAATAGGTAG
>JAYTNQ010000225.1:0-1405 GCA_043748255.1 Bacteroidota bacterium | reverse complement strand
TTTCGGTCGAAATTCAAAAAGGCAATGTATATGGCATTTTAGGACCAAATGGCTCCGGAAAATCAACCACACTAGGCATCGTGCTCAATGTCGTCAACAAAACATCAGGCAGTTATAGCTGGTTTGGAGGCAATTTGCAAACCCATGAAGCCCTCAAAAAAGTAGGCGCAATCATCGAGCGACCCAATTTTTATCCCTACATGACTGCACGAGAAAACCTTGAACTGGTTTGTAAAATTAAAAATACAGATTTCAAAAAAATTCACGAAAAACTACAATTAGTAGGCCTTTTAGACCGCAAAAACAGTCCTTTTAGCACTTTTTCGTTAGGAATGAAACAACGACTCGCTATTGCCTCGGCACTGCTAAACGATCCCGAAATTTTGATTTTGGACGAGCCAACAAATGGACTCGATCCTCAAGGCATTCATCAAATACGGGATATTATCAAACAAATAGCCGCCACCGGCACCACAATTTTGTTGGCATCACACCTTTTGGACGAAGTCGAAAAAGTGTGTTCGCACGTTTTGGTGCTCCAAAAAGGAAGTGTGATATATGCAGGATCCGTTCACGAAATGGTAGCCAAAAACGATTTTTTTGAGCTTGCCACCCATGATAATTTTGAATTGAAATCGGTTTTAGAAAAGCATCCCGATATCGATAAAGTGGTGATAGACCAAGACAAAGTTTTGGCATATACCCAAAAAACAATTTCGCCAGCCGATTTGAACCGCTTTCTGTTTGAAAACAAAATCAGTTTGAACCACCTTGTTTTAAGAAAAGCAACCTTGGAAGAACAATTTTTGGAACTTACCAAATAAAAACAAACCATAAACATCAAACAAAAAACAGATGAAACGACTATTGAATATAGAATTACAAAAAATTTGGAAAAACAAAGCCAGTAGAATCCTTACAATTTCTTATTTTTTATTGCTAGCGTCTATTGCATTGATCTCCACAATTAATTTCAAATTTATTGGAATCGATTTTAAAATGGCCGATATGGGCATTTTTAATTTCCCCTTTATTTGGCATTTTAATACCTATATGGCGGCTATTTTAAAATTCTTCTTGGCCATAATTATCGTGTCGATGATGGCAAACGAATACAGCTATGGCACCCTAAAACAAAATTTGATAGACGGTATGAGCAAGCAAGAATTTGTGCTCTCAAAATGTTATACCGTGGTATTATTTGCTTTTACATCAACAGTATTTGTGTTTTTGATGACCTTAATTCTCGGTTTGTGTTTCTCCAATTATACCGAAATTCCAATTGTTTTTACAGATGTTTCATATCTATTTGCCTATTTTATAAAATTGGTTGGTTTTTTTTCGATCTGTTTGTTTTTAGGAATTTTTGTCAAACGATCTGCCTTTGCGATTGGTTTTTTGTTTG
>JAYTNQ010000224.1:0-1411 GCA_043748255.1 Bacteroidota bacterium | reverse complement strand
CTAATTATTGGCGCAAATCTGGTTCTCGACAAAACCTGGGAGTTGGGCAGTGGTTTTCAAATTCCGATAGTGCGGTCTAGTATCAATGAATTTGAAACAACGGCTATAACAAGCAGCAAGTTTGTAAGCACAAAAAATTTTAGCCGCAAGGCCGATGTTTTGATTCGTTTTGGGTATTTTTATAACCTAAAAAAAACCAAATTACAACTCAAACCCAATATATTGGTAATATATCATCTGGCAAACGACACGTTTCAATTAATTGAAAATCAAAATATTGAAATTAGTGGCTCAAAAGGATTGACCTTAAACGGGGGTTTGGTAAGCACCTATAGCATTTCTGACAAAGCACAGTTGGAACTTACTGCCGCAATGCCTTTTGTGGTGCGTGATGTTCGTCCAGACGGTTTGACACGACGTTTTGTAGTCAATTTGCAATATAAAATCTCATTTTAGAACATGATAATTCTTCAGATAAAAAAAACAATTACAGATCTTGTAGCTCTTTTGGAGCAGCTTTCTGATACGCAGTTCACAACGCCTTTTGCCGCATTGAGCAACGCCACAATTGGCGAGCACAGCCGTCATGTAATCGAAATGTTTGGCTGTTTGGAGCAAGGTTACGAAAGCGGAACGGTGAATTATGATTTGCGAAAACGGAATTTGTTAATGCAAACTGATACTGATTTTGCGATTCAAAATTTGATAGAACTTCAAGAAAATTTAGAAAAAATAAATAAAAAAATGTGGTTAGAAATTGGAAAAACCGATCCAAAAACAACAATCGAAACCAATTATGAACGAGAATTATGGTACAATTTTGAACACTGTATTCACCATCAAGCATTGATAAAAGTGGGTGCTTTGTCGATAGAAAACATTTCGATTGACCCAAATTTTGGTGTGGCTCAATCTACTATCGCTTATAGAACGCCATGTGCACCCTAAGTTTTGTGCCTACAGAAACGGGTTTTATAATAACCTCAAACCGTGACGAGCAAGTGCTTCGCCCTTCGATAGCACCAAAAATCTACCAACGAAATCATCAAAAAATACTGTTTCCAAAAGATCCAAAATCTGGTGGAAGCTGGTTTGCGGCACATCAAAAAGGTAACGTCGTAGTATTACTAAATGGCGCTGCCGAAAAACATGAGCCTAAGCCATTTTATAAAAAAAGCCGTGGATTGATTGTCATAGAATTGATTAGCAAGGCAATTCCAGAAGATTTTTGGGACAAAATAAGGCTTAAAAACACGGAGGCTTTTACGATAATTTTGTTTCGTAATCAACAGCTTTTTCAGCTTCGATGGGATGGTTTTGTGAAAGAAAAAATTGAATTTTCGACTACCGAAGCCCATTTTTGGTCCTCTTCAACCTTGTATGATGCAGCGATTCGATCACAAAGGAAAGC